>NZ_CABRJC010000002.1:0-289319 GCF_902471145.1 uncultured Merdimmobilis sp. | reverse complement strand
TCGCGAAACAGCTTAGTTATAATACCACACCCCTTCCCTTATGTCAACTCTTTTTTCGACAACTTTAGAAGAATATGCAGTTTATCTAAAATCATTCCCCTCAGAATAGAAAAACTGCCCGCAACACCTAAGAAAGCCATAGAAAAAGGGAGGGGAAAATTCTTCCCCATCCCCAATATCTATGATACATCTTTCCTTGACGGAGAGCGCCTTTTCCTATTTGTCTTTGCCCTCTATGTTTTTGATGGCCTGCTCCGGGGTGACATTGCCATACAGAATCGACAAAATCCCCTCGCCGTAGCGGTCCAGCATATAGAAACCGCAGTCGATGACCGTCTCCATGCTGTTGAGATCCATCTCGATGGGGCCACAGCAGGTGGTAACTTTATAGCGGACCTCGCCGTCCTCAAAATCCATCTCAAAGTTGCCGTGAATCAGGCCATAATTGACCCGAGTCAAGTACTCTGCCATGGCAAGGCGTTTATCCACCGGGATCTTGATGGGGAAAATGGAGTAGGTGATGAAGGTCTTATCGTTCTGCACATCTGTGATGACCCGGCAGCCGTCTACGACTTTCAAGCTCATCCGCATATAGAAGACATTTTCATCCTCATTGTAGTCGTATTTCCATCCCTGGGAATCGTAGTAGGCTTTGACTGCTGTAGCAATGGCATTCATGGCATGTTCTCCTCTACTTTATTTTTCAGCCAAACGCTGCACAAGCTCCTCATCGGGGGTGACGATGGCGGTCTCATAGGTCTCATAGATCACCATGCCTGGCTTGGCTCCGTTGGGCTTTTTGACATTTTTAATATAGGTATAGTCCACCGGGACACGGGTGGAGTCCCGGGCTTTGCTGTTGTAGGCGGCAATCACCGCAGCCTCCTCCAAAGTGGAGTTGGGCACTTCCCGCCCGTCGCTGACCACCACGGTGTGGGAGCCGGGGATCTTCTGGGTGTGGAACCACACATCGTAGTTGCGGCTCTCCTTTAAGGTGAGCCGGTCGTTCTGCACATTGTTGCGTCCGCAGAGGATGGTAAACCCATCGCTGGACCGGTAACGCAATGGCGGGAGCTTCTCCTCTTTTTTGGCCTTTCCCTTTTGATGGCGCAGATAACCACCGTCCGCCAATTCCCGGCGGATAGCGTCCAGTTCCGCTTCGGTGCGTGCCCGAGCCAAGGAGTCGATCACTGCGTCGATGTACAACGCTTCCTGTTCCCCTTGGGCAATCAGTTCCACCAGCTTCTTCTCCGCCGTGTCCGCCTTGCGGTACTCGGTGTAATACTTTTGGGAATTCTGCACTGGGGTGAGCATCGGGTCCAAGGGGATGGCCACCTTGGGCATCCCCTCTTCATAATAATTCTCCACCACCGCTTCCCGGTCGCCTTTCTGGATGGCATACAGGTTGGCGGAGAGAAGCTCTCCGTAGATCTTAAGAGTCTCCCGGTTTTTGCATTCCTTCAACTCTTCCCGCTGGGAGGCCAACTTCCGGGCGATCCGTTCAGAAATGTTGGAAAGGGTCCGCACCAGATCCCCAGACCGCTGGCGCATCCTCTCCAGGGTATCCCGGTTTCCGTAGAAGGCGTCCAGCAGCTGGCTGTAGGTGGGATAGGTCCGGCTTTGGAGGGCCGAGCCGTACTGGCGCACCTCAATAAAGGTGAAATCTTTGGGCCGGCCGGAAGGCTCCACCAGCAAGGTGGGTACCCCGGTGTGTTCCCGCAGCTGGCGGATGAGGGCGGCTAGATAGAATTCCAGCCGGGAAAGCTGCTCCTGCCCCAGCTGCTGCACCCGCAGATCCTCCCCTTGGCCAGCGAAATAAGCCATCTCCCGGCAGACCAAAGGGGAAAAACCCTCCAGCACCTCCAGCAGCCGCTTGGAGAGGAGGATCTCCTTCTGGGTGTCCAACACCGCTTCCACCACCTGGGGGGCAGTGCATTCCGGGAGGATCCGCTTCTCCGGGCGGGGGGGCAGCTCGTACACCATGCCGGGCAGCACCTGCCGCACCGAGGACATGGTAAGGTCGATCCGCTTCACCGCGTCGATAACCCGGCCGTCGTTCCCAATTAGAATAATGTTGCTGTGACGGCCCATGATCTCAATGGCCAAGGTGAGGACCACCTCGTCCCCCATCTCGTTGACCGCACTGAATTTCAGATGTAGGATGCGGTCCATCCCCACCTGCTCCACCCCGATCAGCTTGGCCGAGCCCAAATGCTTGCGCATCAACATGCAGAACATGGGCGGGGCCTTGGGGTTTTCCATGGCCATCTGGGTGAAGTGGACCCGAGCGGTATCCGCCCCGGCACAGAGGAGCAGCCTCACCGTCTGCCCATGGGCTCGAAATGCCACTGCGATCTCCTCCCGGGAGGGCTGGTAGATCTTGTCCACCCGCGCCCCCAGAAGGACCTCTTGTATCTCATATGCGATTTGGCTCAGCATTGCGCCATCCAGCGCCATCGGCTTCGCCTCCTTTGCTTCATTTCATCGGCGGGAGAGAATCCCCCGCTATAGGGTTTTGGCGGGATCTTTCCCCGCCTGGGCGAGCAGGAACTCCACTCCGGGGAACGCCTCCTGCAATTTCTCCTGGAGTTTGGTGAGCACCGGCGCTTCGGTGGCATAGTGCCCGCCATCCACTAAGGTCAGCCCCAGGGACTGGGCGGTCAGCAGCTGGTCGTGCTTCACATCGCCGGTGACCAAGGCATCTGCCCCCAGCCGGGCGGCCAGCTCCACCAAATCCCCGCCGGAGCCTCCGCAGACCGCCACCCGCTTCACCGGGCGGTTCCCTTCCACCAGGCGCACCCCGCCTTGGAGCCGCTCCTTCACAAATTGGGCAAACTCCCGGGGGGAGAAGGCGGTTTCCAGCTCGCCGATGCGGCCCAAAGATATGGTCTCCCGCACCGCCTGGTCTTCGAATAAGTCATAGGCCGGGACCTCATAGGGGTGGGTGGCTTTCATCGCCGCCACCACCGCGGGGATTTTGCTACGGGGGAGGATCATCTCCACCCGGGTCTCCTCCACCTGTTCCAGCCTGCCCACCTGCCCGATGTGGGGGCTTGCCCCCTCCAGGGGGAGGAAAGCCCCAACCCCGCCGGCGGAATAGGAACAGTGGCTGTAAGCGCCCAGTGCCCCCGCACCGGCATCCCCCATGGCTTTGGCCACCTTTCCAGCCTCTGCCTCAGGGGTGAATACCACTATTTTAACATAGTTCTCTTGGGAATTTTCGAAAGGTTGAAGCTTTTGCAAAGACAGCATTTCTGCCAGGGCGTCGTTGACCCCGCCCTCGGCCAAATCCAGGTTGGTGTGGGCACAGAGAATCCCCACTCCAAGGCGGATGGCCTCATACACGGGGGTGCCCCGCTCCACCTTTTTTAAGGGGTGGAAAATCACCGGGTGATGGGAGAGGATCAATTGCGCTCCCTTCTGGGCTGCCTCTTCCACCACCGGGCCGGTGGCGTCCAGGGCGAGAACCACCCGCCCCACTTCATCCTCCGGGGAGCCCACCAGCAACCCGCTGTTGTCCCAGCTCATCTGCCGGACAAAGGGGGCAAACCCGTCTAAAAAACTGTAGATTGCACCGATGGTTGTCACGCTTTTCCCTCCTCTATCCACTGTTCCAGCCGCCGGATCACCTGGCGGTATTCTGCCGCCTCGGCCTCTCTTCCCGATGATTTTTCCAGCCCTTCCGCCCGTTCGGTCAGGTTGGCGGCTACCCGCTCCAAGTAAGCCGAGGTATCCGGGGAATCCCCTTTTCGCACCCCGCCCACAAAGCTTTCCAGAGGGGAGAGCTCCCGCTGCTCCCCGGTGTATTCCACCGAAAAAACGGTGTACACAAACCGGCCGCTGCGCACCGCCTGTTCCAGCAGGATGGCATAGCCCTCCCGGGCCAGGAACCGGCGCAGGTGTTCCGGCTTGGTCATGGGCTGGAGCACCAGGTGGAACTGAGGCGATTTGAGCCAATCCGCCCGGCGGATGATGTCGGCGATCAGGTCGCCTCCCATCCCGGCGATGATCACCTCTTGGGCGTCCTGGGGGCCGATGCCGGAAAGGCCGTCGGTGAGGACGCACCGGACCTTGCCCTCCAAACCGCAGCGGCGCACCGTCTCCCGGGATTTTTCCAAGGGCTGGGGGTTGATGTCGCAGGCGATGCCCCGGGGCACAATCCCCTTAGCCGCCAAATAAGAGATCAGATAGCCGTGATCTGCCCCTACGTCCACCGCGGGACGGCCGGGCCGCACCAGGGCGGCAATGGCTGAAAGGCGGCTGTCCAAAACCGGATATTCCATAGATTGTCCTCCTAAAGGGGCCCTGTTAAGGGCGGAACAAAAAATAGGCGTTCAGATTTTTCACCAGGGCCCCGCAGTCCTGTTTGTGGAGGCGGCAAGCTTGTTCCAACGTCTCCCGGGCGGCAGCCGGGCAGGTGCGGCAGTGCATTCCCAGCTGTTCCAGCAGGGCGGCCGGCCCTGCGTCCCGGTCCAGCACTTCTTTTACAATGGTGTCTTTGGTGATGGCTTTAGCCATGGGCTCGCCCCTTTCCTTTTGCTGCTTGTGGTTTCATTATAAAGCCCCAAAGGGATGCCGTCAACCGAAGGAAAACGAAAAAAAGCGCCCCGCACTTGGCGGGGCGCTTTTCCAACCAATAGAAAAGGTTATTCCCCTCTTCTCTTGGCAAAGCACTCACTGCAGTAGACCGGGCGGTCTTCCCGGGGCTGGAAGGGGACTTTGCAAGGTTTGCCACACTCGGCACAGACGGCGTCAAACATCTCGCGTTCCGGTTTGGCTGCATTTTTGCGGGCGTCGCGGCAGGCTTTGCAGCGCTGGGGCTCATTGACGAAGCCCTTCTCGGCATAGAACTCCTGCTCGCCGGCAGTGAAGATAAATTCTTGCCCACATTCTTTGCATACCAGTGTTTTGTCAGTGTACATTGCTTTTCTACCTCGCTTATGAATAGATGATATCGCCTTGCCCCCGTGTTGGGGTAAAGCTATGCGATCCAGCCCGCTTGGGCCAAATGCTACAAAGGGATGTTTCCCCCTCACCAGAGGGTGGTACGAAGCTTTCGCCGAACGCGTTGCAGGGCATTATCCACAGCTTTGGCAGTAGAGTTGGTAGCAAGAGCTATTTCCTGGTACGAATAACCGCTGAGATATTGTTTGAGTGCCGCTTGTTCAAACGGGGACAACAGGGTCGAAAGCTGTTCTCGCCAACGGGATAAGGATTCCCGTTGGATGAAGATCTCCTCCGGGTCGCTGCCCGGGCTGGGGATTGGCCGTTCCCCTTCTTCCAAAGGGAATCCCGGAAGCTTGGGTGCGCGTTTTTCCCGGCCCTGCGCCTCCATGGCTGTGAGCATCCGGTTGAGGGCACAGCGGCTGGCAAAGGTTTTAAACGCAGCCTCCCGCTGGGGATCATACCGGCTGATGGCAAAAAGGAAACCGATCAGTCCCTCCTGGAGAAGGTCTTCCCACTCCATGCCGACGGGACAGATAGACCGGGCCTGGCGCCGGAGCACAGGCAGGTAATGGGCGATCAGATACGCCGCCGCATCTTCATCTCCCCTTTGGGCCAAATAGGCGGCCTCTTGATCGGTATATGGCGGTTCTGCGGCAGCGCCGCGGCCGGTTTTCTCCATAAAATTGTATCCTCAAGTTCATTGATCTCTCTGCACCTCTGATAGTATACCCTGCCTTTGGCAAAGTCAATACTTTTCAGAAAATACCCGAAAAATATGCAAATTACCCCTTTTAAATTAGCTATAGTGTCACATCCCGCACCCATCTCCCCCGCAGCACCCGAATGCAGGCAAAGGTGGATTTTAAAATCTCATCACACTTCAAAATCAGATAGACCACCAGGACCGGCAGCTTCCAAACCAGGCCAGCCAGATACCCCAAAGGGATGGCCACCACCCACATGAAGAAGACATCCATAAAGAGGACGAATTTCACATCGCCGCCGCCCCGCAGCACCCCCATCATCGAGACGCTGGACAGTGCTAAAAAAACGATGATCAAGCTCCCTACTCCCATGATGTCATAGGCATAGCCCTTGGTCACCTCTGACACATTGTAGAAATTGATGACAATGGGCCGGGCAAAAAAGACGATGGCTGAGGCTATCAGCCCAATCCCCAGCCCCATGGCTAGCAAGGTTTTGGCCCGCTCCTGGGCCTTGATGGGCTCCCCTTCGCCGATGGTGTGTCCAATGACGGCAGCGGACGCGTTGGATAAGCCAAAAATGGCCACGGTGGCCAGCTGGTTCACCACCGAATAAATGCTGTTGGCGGCCACAAATTCTGTGCCCATCCGCCCGATGATCATGGTGACGGTGATGGCGCCGGAAGACCAGAGGACTTCGTTGAACACCACCGGGGCGGCTGTGCCCACAAACCGGTGGGCGATGTCCCGATCCCAGCCCCCCAAATTCTTGAGCCGGAACCCAATCTTTTGATCCTTGACCAATAAATAAGTCATCATAATCACAAATTCCAGTGTGCGGGAGATGGCGGTGGCGATGGCCGCGCCGGAGATCCCCAGGGCGGGAAAGCCCAGATGGCCAAAGATCAGCACCCAGTTAAGGCTGGTGTTGACCACCAAGCTGGTGGCGTTGACCAATACCGCAATGGTCACGCTGCCCACTGAGCGGAACATACAAGCAGTGCTGGTAGTCATAGCATAAAAAACTGCCACCCAGCCCATGATCTTCAGGTATTTGATCCCCTCGGCGATGACCGCCTCATCGGTGGTAAAGAAGGACATCACTGCACCGGGGGCAAACAGCGCCACCGCGGAGAAAGTCAGCCCCACCACGAGCACTACCTTATACATCACCGAGAGGATGCTGCGAATCTTCTCGGTGTCCCCCCGGCCCCAATATTGGGCGATGAGCACGTTAGAACCGTTGGCGATGCCAAACCCAATGACCATCAGCATATAAAACAGCTGATTGGCCAAGGCTGCCGCGCTCATCTGAACTTCTCCTAGGCGGCCCAGCATCAAGGTATCCATCATACTGACCCCAAAGGTGATCAAGTTCTGCAGCATAATGGGGATTGCAATGGCGCCAAGCTTTTTATAAAATGTTTGATCCCGTACCAAAATGGACATGTTGTCACCCATCCTCTCTTCACAGCTTGCAACTGGGGGCAAATCCTTGCTTGCGGACTGATTCCACAAGTTATTCAAAATGCAAAAAGACTCCCTCCCCGCGGGGGATGGAATCCATCGCAGCGACGGCAGAATTTCTCTTTCAAACAACCCTGTCCAAACCAGAAAAGCCTGTTTGCCGCCTCATTTCGGGAAGGATTTTTCGCCAACCACTATCTTACGGTTATTATAGCATATCCCCTGCAGCTTTGGCAAATTCTCTCTTTTTCCACGGATCAGCCGCACCTTTCCTATGGGATGAGGGATTTTTTGTGAAACCACTTGATTCTTTCGGAAAAATCCGTTATAATAATCCAAGTAAGTTGCCGGTGTGGCGGAATGGCAGACGCAAACGACTCAAAATCGTTCGGGAAACCATGTGGGTTCGAGTCCCACCACCGGCACCACGTCGGAGCAAAGTCCGCTTTGTTCCGACGTCTTTTTATGCCTACGGCCAAAAAGACGTCATCCGCCCACTCCCTTGCTCCTCCTCTCCAAATCGCAACCGCTGCGTTAGGTTGTGATTTGGGTTTCTTTTCCCACCACCCGAAGTCCTATAATGACACGTGTACCATTGGGGTATCCTTCAGGGTACTCCGATTTTTTATTGTCAATTTGTAAAATTTTCTTATATTGTTAGATATAAAAGCTCTTGTAATTTCGCTGTTAGTTGGTATAATTTAAGTGGACACTATCCAATATCAAGGGAAAGCCCCCAGCCAGGTTCCATCGCCTGACTGGGGGCTTTTTTATTCCAGGGTGATGTGATAAATCCCGTACTGCCGCGGCATCTCTCCCAACTCCTGGATAGAGATGGTCTTGGAATCGGGGTTGGGCTTTCCCTCCTGAGGGGTGTAATCCTCCCCCAGGAACTTACAAGTGGCCTGCACCACCGCCTGGGCATATTCCTGGGCGTGCCCGGTGATCTCCCGCCGGTTGGCCTCGTTGGTGGCAAACCCCATCTCCAACAGCATGCTGGGCGGGATGGTATCCCGGTTGACCTTGTAATCGTATTGAGGGCCATCCACATGGCCCCGGTGGACAGCCTGGGCCCGGTTGGAGGTGATCCCCACCCCTTTGAGGCCATCTACTACGGCTTGCCCCCAGTCCAGATAGGATTTGGGGGCTTTGCTGTGTACCCAGACGCTGGGGCCGCTGGCCTTTTCGGAGACTGCACCGTCCATATGGATGGAAAGGAAGGCCGCCGCTCCCTCTGTCCCTTTGCACCGGTCATCCAGGGGGACATGGACGTCCTCGGTTCGGGTCATGGCAACCTGGAAACCCTGGGTTTCAAAGGCTTGGGCCAGCACCTTGCCAAACTCCAGCGCCAGTTGGGATTCATAGGGCGGGCTTGTCCCCGCCCCGGTGTCCCTGCCCCCATGGCCAGGGTCTAAGATGATTTTTTTACTCATGGCCTGCCTCCTCCGCCCGTTTTTGGGCCTGGGTGCCGAAGTAGAAAGCGATTACCACCGTGAACACCGTCAAAAACTGGTCCGGCGTTACCTCCCCTCGGATGGAAAGATACCCAAACACCCCTGTCAGAAGGATGGTGACGATGCTTTTCACATCGATCAGCTTTGACAGCTTATCTTTCACTATGTACCTCCTCCTTCAGCTCATCTATGACCCGCCAGGCGGATTTCAGATCCCGCTCTGCCACCGCCATCCGCTCGATGACACCATTATGCTTGTCCATTTTCTGCTCTAAATACCTCAGCTTGGTTGCGATCTGACCATACACCACCCCAAAGGACACCCCATAGGTGATCAACATGATCCAAAACTCGCTGGAAAATTCCGGCATTTCCCGCCCTCCTTTACTGCTGTTCCGCCCATCCGTAAACGCCGGGCTCGTAGGTGTTGGCGTCGATCTCGCTCACCCAATGCTTGCCCCGGTGGCTCACCTTGGCCCCTTGGGGATAGGCATCATGGGCGCCCAAAGGCTTTCCCCACCTGCCAAGCGGGGAAGAAACTGGCATACTCTGCCCCGGCTTCATCCGGGACATACTGCATCGCCTGTTCCATCTTTGCACGGGCGGCCCTTGCCTGGGCCAGGATCATCGCACTGTTCATCTTACTCCACCCCCATCAAGATATTTGCGGCCTCCTGGAGGACGGCGTTGTCCTGGGCCAGCTGGTTGGCGATATCCGCCGCCCCCTGGTCTTTGGCCAAAAGAAACCAATAGTAGTAATAAGGCCCCGAATCGGATTTCTCCGGGGGAATTTCCCGGTAGATGTACGGTTCGGTAATATAGGTGGTGGTTATGGAGGTGTCCCCATAAGCCTTAACATCTTTATGGAATCCAAGGTTAGAAAAAGTCATGGGGGTTTCGGATTTGTAAATAAGGATGGTCTGTTGTCGGTCATTCAAGAGGATGGGTGTCGTATACATTTCCATATGGCTTCACCTCCTATTCTTCCATTGGGCTGTATGAACCATCAGAATTAGGGGTGGGTTTAAGCAAAAAATCCGAAGGCAATACTAGAGCAAACCTTATTCCAATTGTGTTTGCTATATTCATTGAACTTTTACCACCGTCTGAATCTATAGTACAACCCCCATAGCTTTCACCTTTTTGAGGATCTCTGAGACCCCAGGCAGAAGCTTTCCCTTTATATTTTGCTATCCTTTTGCTATTTGCGGCAGTGTCGTTTCCCTCAGAAAAATAGTCCAGCAAACTTCCCAGGTGACAAAATTCATCAGCGGGGATTTGGGTTGTTCCTACTTCCTTAGAGGTTGCTAAAAAAAGCTTGCAGTCTAGCCCATCTGCCCCATATTGAGCGGTTCCGCTGGTACCCGTTCCTTTCCAATATGGCAGCTTAATGCTTTTTATCTGGCTCCTTATGGTAGGTGTAAATTTATTTATTGTGTTTGTGTTTAATTCTTCATGCACGGTGCTATTGGCGTAGTCGTTGCGTCTACTGCTAGTACTCCAGTTATCATAAAATGGAATATCCTCTATCAATAACCAAGTTCCATTACACGATGCATCATATTCATAAGAAGGCAACCCCTGGTTGACTACCAAAAATTTTGTAGGAACCCCATCTTGTTTCAACTTTATAAAGCTTCCAGCAGGCAGCTCTGAGGCCAAGGTGCCCGCCTTGGGCAATGCACTTGTTACAGCCAGCATAGTTTGATATTGTTTCCGGGGGTTGTATGGGTATGCCCTGTAGTAATAAGTTGTTCCAAAAGCTACATTGTTATCTACAAAGCTTGTCCCAGCGCCGCTGTAGATCTGTTCGCCATCATTGATAGCAGTGGGAGCTGAACCCATTTTCTTGACAAGAAGGATTCCGCCAAAGTACTGTGTGGGATTTATCCAACTGACAGTAATTTGCGGAGAGTTCCCATTTGCAGCTATAGCTTTAAACGCTGTTACCTGGGCAGGCAGATTGTCATTGATCTCCAGCCTGGTGGCAATAATCCCCTCTGCCATTACCGGATCACCTCCAAAAAGATCGATAAGTCCACTGTGGGCTTGGTGAAAAAACAGGTAAACAGCGCTTGGCCCTCTTCCGCCACCAGCCGGGTGATGCACCCCGCCCCAATGGCCTGCTGGCCGCTGTCGCCGCTGTCGCCGCTGTAGGAGATGCCCAGGTGAGGCCTGTCCTCTGCCTTGAGCCCGGCCACGGCGACCGTCTGGGTATAGGGGGCGGCTACTCCAGCCCATCCAGATGCGGGCAGGGTGGCCGCAAATATCTTGGCACCGGCCCCGCCGCCGGAAGAGACGTAGCAGCTCCCCCCGCTCACCGTCAGGGTCACCGGCACCCCCTGGTCCCACGCCCCGGCCTGGATGGGCTCTTTGCCCTCTCCGGTGGTCAGGATGGGGTACAGGGTGTCGCTCCCCGCAAACTTCACCTGCAGGCCGTCGGTGGCCGCGGCGGGGCTTACAAACTGCACCGTCAGGCCGTCCTTGTCTGCGGGCAGGACGCCGCTTAGTTCCAGCGCCCCCGATGGGGTCAGGGTTGCGGTGGCTGGATAGGGTGCCATGTTCCAATGGAGAACCTGCTCGTCCAGCTTTTGAGCATTTTGATTTAGGACAGCAATATCCGCCGCATCCTCATAGCCTGGAAGTGCCAGCCCCAAATTGGCTGTCTGTGTTGCCATAGGTTTTCTCTCCTTTCAAACTATCAATTCTGTGCCCAGCCGTAGACACCGGGCTCGTAGGTGTTGGCGTCGATCTCACTTAATGCTTGCTTTGGTAACTCACCTTGGCCCCTTTGGGGGAAGCGCAGATGGAAAGTTTGCTGAAACTGTCATTGATACACTACACAGTAGGTCTCCACTGATAGCCCTATCTACTCACAGATCCTCGCGTTGGGAGAGGCTTTCCACCCGTCCCTCCCTCCAAGGTGATGTACAGGGTGGGGCGCTGTTTCGCGGACAGGGAACGGATAATCCATCTGAGCCATAGGTCCGAGCGTCCTCAGAAAAAAGGAACTGAACAGCGTTGCCGTCATCTCTGGAGAAGCCTCAATCACCTCCATCCTTTTCTTTATGTGATTGACACCCAACCGGGAGCCCCAGTGCGATAAGAAAAACACTAGGGAATCTATCCCTAATGTCAGTATAGCGGATTAGGCGGCTGGTTTTCCGGCCCCCCTGATGGCTGGATTTCTTCCAATTTCAGTTCATAGCCCATAGTATACAGGGCATGGATCAGATCATAGTCCAGCCGGAAGGAACATCCGCAGCGCA
Organism: uncultured Merdimmobilis sp.; assembly: GCF_902471145.1. Taxonomy (NCBI): domain Bacteria; kingdom Bacillati; phylum Bacillota; class Clostridia; order Eubacteriales; family Oscillospiraceae; genus Merdimmobilis; species uncultured Merdimmobilis sp. Next base: position 277,478 of record NZ_CABRJC010000002.1, on the reverse strand, counting down.
GGCTGCTAACCCGTGCCCGGGACAGCCCTGTTGCCCGGCTGATGGTTCGGATGGGTTGTTTCTCAAAAAGCTCGGCTACTTCATCCAGTATCATGTGTCTGCCCCCTGTCATTGGATCTATATGCACTTCGGTAGGGCAACCGGTGGTATCTCTAAATCTGTTCCCCACCTTTCTCAACAGGCAGTACCCCTTGGAAGCAATAATTTGGCATGCAGTTTTTCCTCCCTTGCCGCCCTGTTATGGATGGCATTTCATTTTGGTATGCCTTGATGATACTGGATGGCATGCGTCAAAATAGTAGTTTCTTCTTTTTCCTATGGCATCCACTGTGGCTAGGCTTTTTGTTTACCCTTGTGGGCTTCTCCCCCATGGCAGTACCCGGATCCGTTAAATCCGACTTGGCACAATTGGCCGGATAAGGGGGGCCCCCGCTATTGACCGGCGGCGAACTGTATACAAAAAGGCGAGAACATTGACCTCCAAGTGCAGGCTCGAAAGCCGCACACTGTGATCACCCCACATGGATAAAAAAAGAACGACCTCTGTAAAAATAGAAGTCGTTCTTTTTCCTATTTTTTAGATTTTCTAGAGGATTTTTCATCGGGCAACCCGTTTCTCCCCCGGCAACTGCCACAGAGAGATCCCCTAACATCTCCATATAGCAGATTAAAATCCTGGGCCTTCTTCTGTAGCATCCAGGTATACCACCTGCATCTGGCCACCAGCTTGGCTTGGGTCAGGGACATACTCCACCGTTCTTCCATCCTGCTCCAGCTGTAGAATGATGGGGACCTTCTCTTCCAGCAACAAGTAATCGCAATCCAGCCGCAGGGCATAGCCCTTGGTCCGCCAAGCCAGTTTATCTTCTGCACTGGCCCGGTAGATCTCCTGCCGCCCTTCGGGGAAATCGGCGTACACCGCCACTTGGAAATCCTTGTGGATGGGGATGAGCAGCATCTTCCCCTCGCTGACATCTAAGGAGTCACAGTCCTGCACATAGTTGTTGGTCCGCTCGTCCGGGTAATAGATCAGCGCAGCCAAGGTGTCTTTGTTAAAATCCACCACGCCCACCAAATCCACCTTGCTGTTGTAGTCGATACCGAAAACGCCGTTGTCCTTGGTATATCCCTCCGGGATGGATTCCTCCCGCTTTTTCCAGTACTCCGCCTTTGGCAGGGCGGTCACGTCGATATAGCCGCCATAGTCGTCATCCACCAGATCCCAGGCGCTGCCAGCACCCGCGTTGCAGTAAGAGTGGATGGTGGTGGCATACTCGCTGAGCCCAATGAAGTTGCCCACCAGATTGGAGCTGGTCATGGTGCGCACATTCACCGAAGCAAAGCAGTTGCGGATGACGCTGCCCTGCTGGTACCCGGCAAAGCCGCCTGCTACCCCACCCGGCTCATCCGCCCCAATGGACACTGTCCCTTTGGAGCTGCATCCCTCGAACCAAGCATGGCCTGCATACCCGGCAAAACCGCCTGCCCAGCCGGTGCCAGTAACTTGCACGTCCACATGGCAGTCCACCAGCTCCGCATTGCCGGTGCCGCCCACCATGCCGCCCACGTCGGACTTCCCGCTCACCTCCCCGGAGACGGTGCAGTGGTACATCCGTCCAGAAAAACTCCCTGCCAAGCCGCCTACATCTCTGTCTCCCCGGATGGATAGATCCTTGAGATGAAGGTTCTGAATCACTGCGGTTTGGGCAGTCCTGCCAAACAAGCCCACCGGGAGGCTGATCCCATTGGAGTCGGCTGGCTGGAAGGGGTGATCCATCGCCAAATGGGAGATGGTGTGCCCCTGGCCGTCAAAGGTGGCGGCAAAGGGGTTAACCCCCTTGTAGGAGAACCGCCGCACCACGCCGATGGGCTCCATCTTTACCCCGGACATGTCCAGGTCCTCTGTGAGGACAAAAGTGCTCCCCACATAGGTTTTATCCCCACAGTTGACCATCTTGCTCAGCTGTACCAACTGCTGCGGCGTGCTGATCTGGGTGAACTCCGGGCCGATGTCCGCCTGCACCTCCGTCAGCCGGTAGGCCCCAGCGGGGAACTGTTCCCCCAGGAGCGGGTTCTCCACCGCCGGCACAAACACAAAAGAGTAGGTGACATCCGGCAGGTCGATGCTGTCCACCCTGCGGCCCACCTGGATCTCCACGCCGGAACCGGTGTCCTTCACCTCCTGGAGGGACACCTGGTAGTCAGGCACCATCCCCTTCTTCACATAGGAGGAACCATACACACGGCCGGTATACCCCCGCAGTTCTTCCGGAAGGATGGTTTTCCCCTCGTCACTAAACTCGGAATCGCAGTACACCAGTTCGGTATCCCCCAGATCGGCAGGCGCAGAGGCCCCAAACAGAATCTGGGCATATCCGTCCAGCCATTCCTCTGGCAGGAGCATGTATTGGTGGTTTTCATCCCCTGCCAAAAACCGCTCCTCCCCCAGCTGCGCCTGGGCGGCATAGAAGCAAAACGCCGCCATCACATCCGGCTGGATCTCTTCAGGAGATGCAAAAGCTGCCCCACCTGCCAGCGCCTCATAGGGGAGAATAAACTCCTCCAGCAGCCGCGATGCAACAGCCTCATCCACCTCAACGCCAGAAGAAGAGGAGCTGCCCTCCGCCTTCCCCGGATTCTCTTTGTCCGTGCGCTCCGCACACCCGGCCAGCAGCACCGCCGCCGACAGGCAGACCGCCAGGATCTTCCAAAAGACCGGGTTTTTGCCTGGTTTTTTCACAACTCTCACCACTTTCCTTCTGATTCATCCTTTTCCAAGGAGGATCGAGTCTCTTTCCTTCATTATAGCAAATCCACCGCCGCAAAGAAAGCCTCCTCTCCCCTTCCATCTCACGGAGGGAGCTTTCACCCACAGGATCAAGGCCAAACAAAAATCTCTGTCGGGCCTTGTGGTTTTCCCGTGGGAGAACTATAATGGGATTAAACCCGAATCGAGGAAACACTGAATTGAACGGAGGGAACCGATGTATCAGATTTCCAATTTTACAGACAACGATGATGTCAAAACCATTTCAAAGCTGGGGGCTTTTCAGGTCATTGAGTACCAGCGGGATTTGAGCGTAACGCCTGATTCTGCGGTGACTGCCTACTACAGCGCACAGATGAATGTAAAAAAACGCCAGCTGGTCTGTGACCTCAGCAAGGCGCCGGTCACCATACAGGCGGGAGCCATGCAATGGATGGTTGGCAATGTCAGCGCCACCACCGGGGTCAAAGGGGTCGGGGATTTTCTAGGCAAAGCTGTACGGGGCAAAACCAGCGGCGAATCGGCGATCAAGCCAGAATACACTGGAGATGGCATTTTGGTGCTGGAACCCACCTATAAACATCTCATTCTCATGAGCGCTGAGGACTGGGGCGGTTCTGTGATCCTGGACGACGGTCTGTTCCTGGCCTGCGAATCCAGCCTGGAGCACAAAGCGGTGATGCGGTCCAGCTTTTCTTCCGCTGTCGCCGGTGGGGAGGGCCTCTTCAACCTGAGCCTGAACGGGAGAGGCGTTTTCTGCATCGAGTCCAGCTGCCCTATGGAAGAGTTGATTGAAATCACCTTGCAGAACGACGTATTGAAGGTAGACGGGAACTATGCCATCGCGTGGAGCAAAAGCCTGGAATTCACGGTGGAGCGTTCCGGCAAAAGCCTCATCGGCTCCGCCGCATCCGGCGAGGGGCTGGTCAACGTCTACCGCGGCACTGGAAAAGTGCTGATGATGCCCACGGCAAAAATGCCCAACTTCTAACAGGCTAACATAGCAATCAAAAACCATCGCCGCACAGAGCGGCAATTTCAAAAGGCGCCTGCGGGGCCCTTCCCAGTTACAGTGGGATTCGGCCTTGCAGGCGCCTTTCTGCTTTTTAAATCAAGCGGTCATTGCCCCGCTACCGCAGAGGTTTGCAGAGGTTGAAGTGATCGTTCACAAACCCGCGGTTTTCATAAAACCGGTGGGTGGCTTTCCGGCGCACATTGGCGCAGACTTCCAGTTGGGTACAGCCCGCCGCCCGTGCTGCGGCTTCCACTGCCGCCATCAAAGCCACCCCCGCACCGGTACCCCGTGCCTCCTCCCGGACAATCAGCTCTTGGAGCTCCCCCACTGGGGACGCGTGGTGGAGCAGCTCCTCGATGTGGAGGCTGGCAAATCCTAAGAGCTCCTCCCCCCGGGCCGCTAAAAAATACCGGATGCGCTTCTCCGCCAGGTTGGTGCGGTATGCATGGCAGAAGCCGGGATAGGAAAGGCGGGTTTCCTCCAACTTGCAGATCATGTCATATACCGTATCCAGGTGTTCCTCTCCCGCAGGGAGGATGGTCAGTTCTTCCATTATCTCAAGCTCCTTCCATCGATGCCGCCAGTTCCCTGGTGGTTTTCTCTCTTTGTGTCTGGTCGGTGCCCCCAGGGGAGATCCAGCGGGAAAGCAATCCGCTTTTACCGATAATTATAGTGTATCCCTGTAAAAAGCACAATAACATAGGGCAGTTTCCCCGATAAACAACGGGAAAACCACTGTTTTTTCCCGGCCATGCACCGAACAATCCCCTTGCTGCATACCATGCAGGGAGGTGATCCGAATGGTTTCTATCTTTGTTCCCATGGCTTTGTGCAACCTTTTGTACATGACGCTCCACGTCACGACGGGAGGTTCTTTCCCCAAACCCTTGACCCCCAAGCAGGAACGGGAATGCCTGCAAAAAATAAAGGAGGGGGATGAGGAGGCCCGCAATACCCTGATTGTCCACAATCTGCGGCTGGTGGCCCACATCATCAAAAAGTATTACTCCAATGTCAAGGATCAAGACGATTTGATCTCCATTGGAACCATTGGCCTGATCAAAGCGGTTTCCACCTTTGACTGTGACAAGGGCACCCGGTTTGCCACCTACACTTCCCGCTGTATTGAAAATGAAATCCTCATGTATTTCCGCAACAAGAAAAAATCGGCCCAAGATGTGTACATATCCGACCCCATCGACACCGACAAGGACGGCAATGCCCTGACCTTACTGGACATCATGGCCACCGATGACAACATTTTTGACATCATCGACCTGCGGATCAAATCCGACCGGCTGTATATCCTGCTCCAGCAGTGCCTGGAACCCCGGGACCGGCAGATTCTCGCCATGCGGTACGGCCTTTATGGGACCCCTCCCCTCACCCAGCGGGAAGTGGCCAAAAAGCTGGGAATCTCCCGTTCCTATGTATCCCGCATTGAAAAACGGGCAATTTTGGAACTTCGAGACCAATTTTATGTGGACGATCCCACCCCCGCTCACAGTTGAGGCGCAAAAAAGCCAGGCGTACCCTTATAAGGGTACGCCTGGCTTTTTTATATCCCCCTATTCTGCTGCCAAGGGTTGGCAGAGGAATTTCATCCCCTGAACGGTGATCTTTTCAATAATGGTGGCCACTCGCTCAGGGGTCTGGGCCATGCCGGTATCCAGCCACTTGCGCAGCACCCCGATACATCCGGAAACCACATAAGCCCCATAAAATTCACGCTGTTCCATGGTGCTCTCTTTAAACAAGGCCATCCAGTCGTGGATGCATTTTTGATAGATGATGTCGCTCAGTTCCTTGGTGAAGGACATATTTCCATTTTGGCTCAGCATCATCCGGCAGAGGCTGACGTTCTCGGCGATGTATTCAATCAAAGTCAAAATCATGGGAAAGGGGTTTCCGGCCACCTCCTCCGGGGTGTAGCGCTCCAAGATGCCCTTGACCTCCTGGGCGGTCTCCGCCTCAATCTGGGCATACAGGTCGTAGATGTCCCGGTAATGGAGATAAAACGTCCCCCGGTGGATGTCCACATAATCGGTCAGTTCCCGCACCGAGATGTCCTTGATGTTCTTCTTCAGTAGCAGTTCCGACAGACCCTGCCGCAGGGCTTTTTTGGTTTTTCGGACCCGTCGGTCGTCATTTTTTGTGTTCATAAAAAGTTTACCTCCTCCAAAGGCGAGATAAAAGACAGATAGGAAAATTTTGTTTAGTATCGGACAAAACCATCCTTATTTGAATATGGTAAACTGTCCATAAGTTGATTATAATGATTTTTGCCAAGATAGTCAACATTTGTTTATTAAACACTCTACAGTTTATAGGAGGTAATCGTTTGGAACGGGCTATCAAACAGATGCTAAAATGGCGGGGCGCAGTGCTGGCCCTTTTTTTGGGCGGCACAATCCTGTGTGGCGTCCTCACCACCATGGTCGGCATCAACTATGACTTGGTGGATTACCTGCCAGATGAAGCTCCCTCCACCATCGCCTTGGATGTGATGAATGAATCCTATGACAAAGCGGTACCCAATGTGCGGGTTATGGTGCGGGATGTCTCCATCCCCCAGGCTCTCTCCTACAAGGAAGAGATCGCCGCAGTAGACGGGGTGGAAGATGTCATCTGGCTGGATGACCAGGTGAATATCCAGGTTCCCCTAGAGATCCAAAGCGCTAAAACCGTGGAAGATTACTACAAAGACGGCAATGCCCTTTTTTCAGTAACGGTGGCCGATGAAAACCAGGAGCAGACCTTGGAAGCCATCCGGGCTATCATTGGGGAAGAAGGCGCCATGAGCGGCAACCCGGTGGATACGGTCAATGCACAGATTACCACCGATGTGGAGATCCAGCACATGATGTCCATCATCATACCGCTGATGTTCTGCATCCTGTTGTTCACCACCACCTCTTGGTTTGAAGCTGTGCTGTTTATGATCAACGTGGGTGTGGCCATCATCATCAACATGGGCACCAACCTGATCTTCGGCGAAATCTCCTTCATTACCAACACCACAGGCGCCATATTGCAGCTGGCCTGCTCGATGGACTATGCCATCTTCCTGCTGGAGCGGTTTGAGGATGCCCGGGCAGAGGGCCTTGCTCCATTGGACGCCATGTCCAAGGCAGTGGCCGGTTCCGCCACCTCCATCCTATCCAGCGGCCTGACCACTGTAGTTGGGTTTGTAGCCCTGGTGGCCATGCGGTTCAAAATCGGCCCGGATATGGGCTATGTGCTAGCCAAGGGCATCGCCATTTCCCTGCTCACCACCTTGGTGTTTATGCCCTGCATGACCATCTGCTGTTACAAGTGGATTGACAAGACTGCACACCGCTCCTTTATGCCCTCCTTTGAAAAACTGGCCAAAGGCACCAATCGGGTAAAGAGGTTGGTCACCATTGGGGTTGCGGTACTGCTGATCCCCTGCTTTTTGGCACAGCACCAAATCTCTTATATGTACGGCACCTCCGGTATGGCCAGCCCGGATTCCCAGGTTGCCATGGATCGGGAAGCTATTGAGGATCTGTTTGGCCAGTCCTCCACTTTCGCCCTGATGGTGCCAAGAGGGAATCGAGCCTATGAGCAGGAGCTCAACGACCGGCTCAAAGACCTGCCAGAGGTATCCTCGGTGCTCTCTTATGTGGAAAACGCCGGCAAATCCATCCCAGAGGCTTATGTTCCAAAAGACCAGCTCAGCCAGCTCAACTCCGACGAATACACCCGCATGGTCATCACCGCCCGGCTCCCCAGCGAGAGCAACGAGACCTTCTCCTTTGTGGAAAAGGTGCGGAATATGGCCGAGGAGTATTACCCCGGCGCTTACCACCTGGCGGGTGAGAGCGTCAATGTCTACGACATGAAGGACACCATCACAGCGGACAGCATCAAGGTTAACGCCATCGCCATCGGGGCCATCGCGGTGATCCTCCTGTTCACCTTCCACTCCTTCTCCCTGCCCATCCTGCTCCTTTTGACCATTGAATCCTCTATTTACATCAACATGGCGGTACCCTACTTCACCGACCAGACCCTCAACTACATCGGCTATTTGATCATCAGTTCGGTGCAGCTTGGCGCCACGGTGGACTACGCCATCCTGTTTGCCAACCGGTATTTTGAAAACCGCACCTCCATGGTTAAATCAGAGGCTGCCTTCCGCACCATCCAGGGCACAGCGGGCAGCATCCTCACCTCGGCGGGGATTATGACTTCCGCCGGCCTGGTGCTGGGCTTTGTCTCCACCAACGGGGTCATCAGCCAGCTGGGCATCCTCATCGCCCGGGGCGCCGTCCTCTCGGCCATCCTGGTGCTGGTGTTCCTGCCCACCCTGCTGACCACATTGGAGGGATTGATCCGAAAAACCACCAAAAAACAGGAATTCTATCCCGAGAACCAAAAAACTGGAAAGGAGCTGGAACCATGCAAAACCCCCACAAACTGATCTCCCTATTCACTGCCCTCCTTTTAATAGGCGCGCCGGTGAACGCCTTTGCCGACACCGACAACGGTGGGCCGGAACTCTATGACTTCTCCCTTTCCCGCTCGGTAGTCTCCCCTGGGTCCACCCTTTTCATCGGGGCCAACGGTTGGGATGAGGACGGCATCCGCTCCATCCTCCTGCGGTTTGAAGAGGAAAACACCAAAACAACCCTCACCGTCACCTTGAAGACATCCGCCGAAGGGGCGGAAAAGGAGTGCCTCTGCAACGGGGAACTCTCCATCCCCGCCACTGCGCCGGAGGGGGTCTACCGCCTCAAAAGCGCCTCCCTCACCGACAAATCCGGCAACCGCAGCCTGTACCGGCGGGAAGAGGACATCCGGGACGATGACGAGGAAGAAGCCCTGGAGGAGATCCCTTCCTTCCAGGTGGTGAAGGACCCTGGCACCCTTTCCCCTCTCGCCTGCCAGGTGGAGCGGCAGGACCTGTCAGCCGGATGTTCCACCGCCCTTTCCCTCACACTGCCCCAAGCTCCCATAGGCTTTGACAAGGCCACCACTGTCTTTTGGAACCCCCAAAACGGGCGGCGGCTGATCTACGATATCAAAGAAGAGGATCAGGTGGCCGCCGGGGTTTACCGGTCGGAGCTGGACATCCCGGACCACGAGCCCCAAGGCAGCTACACCCTTCTCAAAATCACGGTAAAAGACCGGGCCGGCGAATCGGTGACCTACGCCTCCAACGGGGAGGAGGACAGCCTCCCCCTGCCGGTGAGCTGCTCCTTCCAGGTGGGGCCTCAAACCGGGGACAACACCCCTCCGGCACTTCAATCGATCTCCATTGTGGAAAGCCGCAGCAAGGGCAACAACCGGGAATACCGGGTACAGGTCAAAGCCAGCGACGACCTCTCCGGCGTGGAGCACATCACCCTGCGGTTCCAAAACGACCAGAACGACCGCTCGGTTACCAAGGTGCTGACCAAGGATGACCGGCTGGGCGGGGTGTACACCGGCTGGCTCCAGGTGAGCCGCTATGAGCCGGACGGCACCTTCCAGCTGGACAATGTGGCGCTGATGGACGAGGCCAAAAATTACCAAGCCTACTGTCGCCCTGCTGACATCAAGGATTGGAACCATAAGCTCCCCCTGCCCCAGGCGGTGTCCTTTACCCTCAGCGGCGGTGTCTCCCAAGCGGATGAAAATGGACCCCAGCTGTTGTCGGTAGCTCCCTCTAAGGAGTCCATCGACGCAGGGGACGACTTGACCATCACCGCCAAGGCAAGGGACGACTTATCCGGTGTGGACAGTGTCAAACTCCAGTTTAAAAATGCGGAGGGCAAATCCATCAACGTCACCCTCAAGGAAAAAGGCAGCGGTTACGAAGGGAAGGTCAAATCTTTCCAGACCAAGCAGGAGGGTACCTACCGCCTGACCCGAGCCACCTTGACCGACAAGGCGGGCAACCGCCAAGTCTACACCGCCTCCCCTCAGGGGAGCCAGCTTCCCCTCCCCTTGGCAGCTTCCTTTACCATCAACGATTAACAACAGGAGGTCTTTCCTTTGAAATACTATGGCAGAAAGGCGCTTGCCCTGGTGCTGAGCGCCATCCTCATCGCATCAACGGCCTCCACCGCCTTTGCCCAAGATCCGGTGGAAAAGGACGAGGTCGTCTACATCAACCTCTCCCACGACGGGTCGGTGGAGAGCATCTATGTGGTCAACGCCTATGACCTAACCGAAGAGCAGCCGGTCACCGACTTCGGCAATTACCGGGAGGTCAAAAACCTGACCACCACCGAGGAGCTTTCGGTTCAGGATGGCGCCATCTCCTTCACCGCCCCAAAGGGCAAATTCTATTACCAAGGGGAGCTGGACAGCGCCCAAATCCCCTGGCTGGTCAGCGTCACCTACCAGCTGGACGGCCAGCCCATATCTGGCGGGGAACTGGCTGGCAAAGAAGGCCATCTGGAGATGACCCTCTCCCTGCGGCAGAACCCAGACGCCAATCCGGTGTATTTTGACAACTTCGCCATCCAGGCCACAGTGCTCTTGGACAGCGAGCGGTGCAAAAACATCTCCGCCCCCAGCGCTACCCTAGCCAATGTGGGCGGCGACAAGCAGATGTCCTACATCGTCCTGCCGGGCAAAGAGAAGGACTTCACCATCTCCGCCGATGTAACCGACTTTGAGATGGACGCCATCCAGATCAACGGCATCCCCCTCACCCTGGACATCGACGACCCGGACACCACCGAGATCAAGGATAAAATCTACGAGTTAAAGGATGGGGCGAAAGAACTGGACGATGGCGCCTTCCAGCTAGACGACGGAGCCACCCAGCTGCAGGATGGCGCCCTAGAGCTGAAAGACGGCGCTGCCGACCTTTATGACGGCACCGATGACCTCTACGATGGGGTCAAGGACCTGGATGAAGGGGCAGATAAGCTGCGCAGCGGCGCGGGCGATCTGAAAGAGGGGGCTGACCAGCTGAAAGCAGGGTTTGACCAACTGAACCAAAGCTCCCGGGAGCTGAAGGCCGGCATCGCCGCCACCCAGCAGCAGATGATCTCCGCCTTGGAGGGCAGCGGGGTGCCCATCCAACTTCCCCCCACCCCCTCTGACCCGCTGGATACCACCTATCTGCTCCAGGTGGGAATGGCCTTGGACAAAGGCTTTGACCTGGCCATCGGCCAGATAGAGGCCGCCATCAAACAACTGGAAAGCGGAGGTTCCTCCATCGAACTGGCCGCACTCGCCCCAGAGATGACCGTCCGGGTTCTCAGTGCAGCCGTTTCGGTTGACGAGGATGGCTCCATTTCAGAGGAGGGTTCTGAAGATACTTCCAGCGAGGGTTCTGAGGGCAACTCTGGTGACAGCTCCACTGGCGAGGGCTCTGAGGGCAACTCTGGCGACAGCTCCACCGGGGAAGGCTCTGAGGGCAACTCTGGCGACAGCTCCACCGGCGAGGGCTCCGAGGGCAACTCTGGTGACAGCTCCACCGGGGAAGGCTCTGAGGGCAACTCTGGCGACAGCTCCACCGGGGAAGGCTCTGAGGGCAACTCTGGCGACAGCTCCACCGGCGAGGGCTCCGAGGGCAACTCTGGTGACAGCTCCACCGGGGAAGGCTCTGAGGGCAATTCTGGCGGCAATTCCACCGGCGAGGGTTCCAGTTCTGGAGAGGGACAGCTCCTTCCTCCCGCCGATGAAGGAGGCAACGCCAACCGTCCATCGGCCCCGGCAAACCCCTCCCCGAGTTTCCCTCAACACCAAAACGAACTGGCTGATCCCGGTGACCAATTGGCAATCCTCCAAACTCAGCTGGCCAGCCTGAAACAATTCAAACAGGTCAACACCCTGTGCATGGGCACCCTCCAATACATGGCGGGCACCGAACAGCTGAGCACCGGTTATACCAGCCTTTATGATGGCATTCTGGAACTGCGATCCGGCATCAGCGAGCTGGTAGGCGGCGTACAGGAGCTGCTGGACGGCTCTAAGGAGCTGTTCGATGGGGCCAGCGACCTGCGGGATGGTGTGGATGAGCTGTTTGATGGAACCACCGAGCTCAAGGACGGCACTATCGAGTTGACCGACGGCACCACCGAACTGCGGGATCAGTCCGATGAGATGGATTCTAAGGTGGATGAGGAAATCGACAAGATGCTGGATGAATATCGGGGCGGCGACTTCGATATGGTATCCTTTGTCAGCGATAAAAACACCCAGGTGGATTCGGTGCAGTTTGTCATGAAGGTGGCCGAAATTCAGATAGAAGAAGAGGAGGCCCCCGTGATCCAGGAGGAGGTTAAGCCCTCCTTCTGGCAGAAGCTGGTCAACCTTTTCAAATAAAACAAAAGGCAAAAAGCCCCTCGGTTTTCAAAAAACCGAGGGGCTTTTTCTTTGTTGTATCATAATGGATACCTTACGCTTGCTCGGAAAAAAGGTAGTGGCCGCGGCCCTTAAGGTCCTCCACCCGCTGGGAGACAACCCCAAACACCCGGTCAATGGCCCGGGAGTCGGCCACTTCCCCAGCGGGGCCATAAGCGATGGCTTCCCCGTGATCCAACAGGAGAATCCGGTCGCAGGTTTCCAGGGCCTGGGCCAGGTCGTGCATCACCACAAGAACCGTTTTCCCCGAATCCGCCAGCTCCCGGACAAGGCGCAGCAGTTCAAACTGGTGGTTGATATCCAGGTAGGTGGTAGGCTCGTCCATGAGAACAATGGGGGTGTCTTGGGCCAAGACCATAGCTAAGTACACCTTCTGCCGCTCCCCGCCGGAGAGGGCAGACAGCAGCTTATGCCGGTGTTCCAGCACCCCAGCCCGCTCCATGGCGGATTCTACGGCGCTGTGGTCTGTGGGGGCAAGCTTCCGGGGGAACCCCAGATAGGGGAACCGGCCGTGGGAGACCAGCGCCTCCACCGGGATGGCGGGGATTTCCCGGCTTTGGGGGAGCACCGCCACCTCTTTCGCCAGCTCCTTGGGGGAGTAGCTGAGGAGGGGCTTCCCCCCCAAACACACCTGTCCGGAGGTAGGTTTCAGTAGACCGGACACCACCTTGAGCAGGGTGGATTTCCCGCAGCCGTTGGGTCCGAGGATACCGATTATTCCACCTTTTTCAAATCGGAGGGTAAGGCCGCGGAGCACTGGGTTCCCACCGTATCCAGCGGTCACCGATTCCAGGTTAATCAAGGGCTCTTCTCCCCTTTCGGCTCAGCAAGAGATAGATGAAAAACGGCCCGCCCAAAAAGGACATGACAATCCCCACTGGGATTTCAAAGGGGGCAAATAAGGTCCGGGCGGCGATGTCGCACCCCAAGGTGAAGGCCCCGCCCAGCAGGGCGCACAAGGGGATGAGATACCGGTTATCCTGCCCCACCAGCACCCGGGCGGCGTGGGGGACAATGAGTCCCACAAAGCCGATGAGGCCGGAAAAGCTGACCGCACTGCCCGCCAACAGGGCAGCTATAGCTAGGAAGGCCATCCGATACAGCCCGGTGCGCATCCCCAGGGAGGAGGCGGTCTCCTCCCCCAGGGCGAGGACGTTCATGTCATAGCTGAGCACCATGGCTGCTGCGACGCCAAGCAGGATGCACCCGCCTGCAAATTTCACCTGCTCCATGGAGGCGCCGGCAAAGCTGCCCACCAAAAATGCCATCCGGTTCATCTGAGTGTCGGGGATAAAGGTGAGGATGGCGTCGGTAAACGCCCCCAAAAAGCTGGAGACCGCCACGCCGGAGAGGACAATGGTCATCCGGGAGGCACCGGTCTTGCAGGCGATGCCGTAGACGATCAGCAGCGCGAACAGCGCCCCCAGAAAGGCAGCCAAAGGGGTATACTGGACATAAGCGGGGAAAAATGCCGCCAACGCGATGGTGAAAAGGCCGGACCCGGCATTCACTCCGATGATGTTGGGGCTGGCCAGAGCGTTGCTCAGCACCGTCTGCAGCGTCGCGCCGGAGACCGCCAGGGCACACCCGGCCAGCAGGGCGGCCAATGTGCGGGGAAGCCGGACAAAGTGGATGATCCTCCCGGCTTTGGAAGCGGTATCCCCGGTGGAAAGGGCCTGCCAGAGCTCCCCCAGGGAGATGGGCACCGCACCCGCGCAGATGCTGTATGCCGCCAAAGCCAGCAACAGGCAGGCAGAGGCCGCCAAAACCATCTCCCGCCGCCCCCGCTTATGCAAAGAGGTCGGGATAGAGGATCTTTGCAAGGTACTCATAACTCTCGGCCCATCTGGCGTTGGGTTTGTAATGGAACAACTCTTTGGGGAGCACCACATACCGGCCGTTCTGCACCGCCGAGAGGCTCCCCCAGGCGGGGTTGGACTGGATTCCCGCCTTCAGGGCGTCGATGGCTTTCTGGGAGTTGCCCATGGTGGTGACAAAGATATAGTCCGGGTCCTCTGCGAGGATGGTCTCCATGCTCAGCTCCTCTAAAAGGGAGTCGTGGCGGGCGGCGATGTTGTCGGTGCCCAAATCCTTGAGGATGCGGCAGGTCATGTTGTCATCCGATTTGGCCTTTGCCGTCGTCGACAGGGCGCGGATAAACAACACCGTGGGCTGCTCCTCAGGCCGATTCTCCTGCACCTTCTCCAAAATGGCGTCTATCTGGGCCTGTACGGCGATTCCGTTCTCCTCATACAAATCCGCCCGGCCGGTGAGATCGGTGCAGATTTTCAGCATATTCAGATAATCTTCAAAGTTTTCCACCTTAAAATAGGCGTGGGGGATGCCTGCCTGGGTCAGCATGCCGTCCAATTCCACATGCTCCGCCACATCGGTGGAAAGGAGAATAAAATCCGGGTCCAGGTTTAAAATTTCTTCGGTGCTGGGGCCCTTGACGGTGCCAATCACTTTGGTCTCCTCCCCTACGGTGAGGCCCCGCTCTGAGATCACGTCCTCGGTGACACCCACCGGTACGCCGCCGGCCAGCATCCAGGTCTCGGCATAGGAGCCCATCAGCGCCACCACCCGCTGGGGCTGGCTCTCCAGGGACACCTCCCTGCCGGAGTCATCGGTAAAGGAGTAAAAAGCCTCAGCTTGGGCGCTTTGGGAAGAGGAACTCCCCTGCTCCGCCGGCTTTTGGCCACACCCCGCCAAGAGTACAAGGGCCAGCACACCAGCCAGGGCCAGGGCTGCAAGACGTCTCATTAGCATTTGGCCCCTCCCACCGTTTCTATCTCAAGGATTTCCTCTTTGCGTTTCAGCAGGTTGTCAGAAATCAACATCTTTTCCACCTTGGCGATGCCCAGCCGGTCCACGGTTTGGCCAAAACGCTCTCCGGACTCCCCTTTGCTCTTGAAGAGGAGGATGGCTTTTTCCACCACATCCAGCACCTCTTCCCGGGTAAAGAGCTTGTTCAAAGCGCTGCCGATCCGCACCTGTTTGCCCCAGCGTCCCCCCACATACACCTTGTATAGGGTTTCCTCAGTTTCCAGGGCGCCAAAGGGGCACTTTCCGTCACAGCGGCCGCAGTTGTTGCACCGCTCTGCATCGATGGACAGTGTCTCCCCGGTCACGGCCGCCGCCATGGGGCAGGCGTCAGCCACACCGCATTTTTTGCAGCCCCGGCACTTGCCGGCATCCAGCTTAGGTACCCTCTGGCCGACGATGCCCAGGTCGTTGAGGTCGGGTTTTACACAGTTGTTGGGGCAGCCGCCTACCGCGATTTTAAACTTGTGGGGCAATACGACATCGTGGTATTCCACATAAAACCGCTGGTGGATCTCCTTGGCCAGGGCCTGGGTGTCGTAGAGGCCGAACACGCAGGTGGTGCCTTTGCAGGAGACCACTGGCCGGACCTTGGATCCGGTTCCGCCGGTGACCATACCGGCACCGGCCACATAGTCGATGAAGGGGTCGATGTTGTCGTAGGAGATGCCGGGCAGCTCCACCGTCAGCCGGGAGGTAAAGGTGATGTTGCCGTTGCCGAACTTCTCGGCAGCCTCGCTGAGGCATTGCATCTGCTTGGCGGTGAGGATGCCGTTCTCGGTGATAATCCGGCCGGAGAATTCCTCGGTCCCGCGGTTGAGCAAAAAGCCCAAGCCCTTGACCCGTTTGATATCCTGTTCCAAAAGTGCCACTGTACATCCTTCTTTCTTGTTCTTTCGCAGTTATTTCTGATTATACTCCTTGTAATTCCATGGGTAAAATAGTAAAATCAAATCAAACTCATAGGATTATTACTATTGATAAGGGGGAATCCGCCGTGACCATCCGCCACCTGAAGGTATTCATTGCTGTGGCTCAAACCGGCAAAATGGGGGCTGCCGCCAAAGAGCTTTACATCTCCCAACCCACCGTCAGCCAGGTGATTTCAGAGATTGAGGAGCAATACGGGGTAAAGCTGTTCGAACGGCTCTCCAAAAAGCTGTACATCACCAAGGAAGGGCGGCAGCTTTTGGATTACGCCCGCCACATCATCGCACTCTTCGACGAGATGGAGCGGAATTTAAGCTATGCCTCCACCCATCACGCCCTGCGGGTGGGAGCCACCATAACGGTGGGAAGCTGCGCCCTGCCCTCTATCATCCGCCGGTTTGAGGAGCGCCATCCCACCGTCACCACCCAGGTGTGGGTGGACAACACCCAGGTCATCGAAGGGATGATCCTGGAGAGCCGCCTGGACCTGGCTTTGGTGGAGGGGGAGGTCACCAGCCCGGATCTGATCGTCCGCCCGGTGCTGGAGGATGAATTGGTGCTGATCTGTGGCCCCTGCCATCCCTTTGCCGGGCGGCAGTCGGTGGCCTTGTCCGAACTTTCCGGCCAGGATTTTATCCTGCGGGAGCCGGGCAGCGGCACCCGGGAGCGGTTTGAAACCCTCCTTGACCAGGCAGGGATTTCGGTGCGGCAGAAGTGGGTCTGCCACAGCTCCGACTCCATCCTGGCGGCGGTGGCCCAAGGCCAAGGGCTCTCAGTGGTCTCCCGCCAGCTGGCAGAGCAGTCCGCAAAAGAGCTTCACACCCTCCCCGTAGAAGATGTGAAGCTCCATCGGACCTTCAACCTGATCTATCACAAAAACAAATTCCTGTCGGAACCCCTGCGGGCATTCCTCGGGGAGCTGTTGCCTGCCGATCAGTTGGGGTCGTAGCAGCCGTGTTCCGGGGATTTGGTCTCGCTGAGGATGGATTCATACAATCTCCACCCGCCGGAGAGGTTGTAGCAGTCAAAGCCCATGCCGGCGAGCATCCGGCAGGCCACATAGCTGCGCAGGCCGGTGCGGCAGTGGATATACACCGGTTTGGATTTGTCCAGCTCCCCAGCCCGCTGGCGCAGCTCATCCACCGGGATGTGGAGGAACCCTTCGATGTACTGGCCATTTGCCCGCTCGGAGTCGGTGCGCACATCCAACAAGGTGACGCTGCCATCCCGGGGCAGGGAGGCCACATCGTCCCAGAAGAAATTTTTCACCTGGCCAGAGAGGGTGTTTTCGATGACATAGCCCACAAAGTTGACCGGGTCTTTGGCCGAGCCGAAAGGCGGGGCATAGCACAGCTCCAGGTCGCACAGGTCGGAGGCGGTCATCCCGGCGCGGATGGCGGTTGCCAGCACATCACAGCGCTTATCCACCCCGTCGAAGCCCACAATCTGGGCGCCGAGGATGCGGACGGTACCCTTTTCATAAATGGTCTTGATTGACATACCGGTGCTGCCTGGGTAATAGGAAGCGTGGCTGTTGGAGTAGGTGTATACTTTGTCGTAGTTGAGGCCGGCGGCCTTGGCGGTCCGCTCATTGACCCCGGTGGTAGCCACGGTCATGTCAAACACCTTGAGGATCGAAGAACCTTGAGTATTTTTGTAAACCGAGGGGATGCCGCAGATGTTGTCGGCGGCGATGCGGCCCTGTTTATTGGCAGGTCCTGCCAGAGGGATGTAGCCCTTTTGGCCGGTGACAAAGTCGGTGATCTCCACCGCGTCGCCCACGGCGTAAATGTCCGGGTCGCTGGTGAGCATGTGTTCATCCACCACAATGGCCCCGCGGGGGTTGAGGGTGAGGCCAGCTTCTTTGGCTAAGGCGGTATCCGGCCGTACCCCCACGGCCAGAATGACCATATCGGTCTCCACCTGGCCGGAGGAGAGGGTGACTTTCAGCTTGCTGCCCTCTTCGGCGATGGACTGCACCCCATTTTGGAGGATGAGGGTTACCCCCTTTTCCCGAAGATGGCGGTGGACGTCACAGGCCATGTCGTAGTCCAGGGGGGCGATTACATGGTCGGCCAGCTCCACAATAGTAACTTCCACGCCGGCTTTTTTCAGGTTTTCAGCCATTTCCACGCCGATGTACCCTCCGCCGACCACCACGGCGCTGCCTGGGAATTCCTCTTCCACATATTCCTTAATTTTAATGGTGTCCGGGATGTTGCGCAGGGTGAACACCCGGTCCAGGTCCGCCCCTTCCATGTTGGGGACGATAGGAGCCGCTCCGGGGGAGAGGATCAGCTTGTCGTAGCTCTCGGTGTACTCCCCTCTCTCCTTGCTGTTGACGGTGACCGTCTTCGCCGCCCGGTCAATGGCGGTTACCTCGCTGTTCACCCGCACATCCACGTTAAACCGGGATCGGAAGCTCTGGGGGGTTTGCAGGGTGAGGGCCGATTTTTTGACAATCTCCCCGCCGATGTAATAGGGCAGGCCGCAGTTGGCAAAGGAGATGTACTCTCCCCGCTCAAACATCACAATCTCTGCGGATTCATCCAACCGCCGCAGCCGCGCAGCTGCCGAAGCGCCGCCGGCTACACCGCCGACAATTACAGTTTTCATCAAGATTATCCTCCTTCCAAAATACGGGTCTCATCCAATGTAACCTCAGTATAACATAGAGAAAGAGGCTTTGTAAAATAGGCCATTGGAATAACCATCATAGGGGATTTCCAATCCTTTTCTGCTGGGGACGTGTGCTTGCTTAAACTCATCTTGATGCAAACAGGCCGCCGATGGATGCCATCGGCGGCCTTATTTTTATTACATCAGCGGGGCAAATACCCGAAGCACTGCCCGGCACAGCCGGACGAACCACGGAACGCTGCGGCACTGTTCCGCCGTGATCTCCTGGCATTTTTCCAGGGTCTTCAGGTAATCCTCCTTCACATCCAAGATACTCTTGGTTTGATACAGCCATGCGCCGCACTCAAAGTGGAGATAGAGGCTGCGATAGTCTAGGTTGATGGTACCTACCACCCCATATTCATCGTCCACTGCAAAAGTTTTGGCATGGATGAAGCCGGGGGTGTATTCATAGATTTTGACCCCCGCATCCACCAGGACATCATAATACGCCCGGGTGACCGCATGGACAAACCACTTGTCCGCCACATGGGGGGTGATAATCCGCACATCCACGCCGGATTTTGCCGCTACCGTCAGGGCGGTAATCATCTCGTTGTCGATGATCAGGTAGGGTGTCGCAATGTAGACATACCTCTGGGCCTTGTTGATCAGGTTGAGGTACACAGTGCGGCCCACCGTCTCCCCATCCAAGGGGCTGTCGGTGAAGGGCTGGACATAGCCGTCCTGCTCGATCTCTTGCTTCTGGTACAGGCTGGGGCGGAAGCAGTCGTAGTCGGTGTCAGTGGGGCGGATGTAGTTCCAGATGGAGAGGAACATCAATGTCAGGCTCCACACCCCTTCTCCTTTGAGGAGGATGGCACAGTCCTTCCAATGGCCGTGTTTTTCGTAGGCATTGATGTATTCATCAGCTAGGTTGATACCACCGGTAAAGCCCACCCAGCCGTCGATGACACAGATTTTCCGGTGATCCCGGTTGTTGAGCTTAGAGGACAAGATGGGAATAAAGGGGTTAAATACACAGCATTTTATGCCCATGGACTCCAGCTTTTCATTGTACTTGTAGGGCAGGGTCATAATACAGCCCACATCGTCATACATGACCCGCACATCCACGCCCTGGGCAGCTTTTTCCTTGAGGATCTCCAAAATGGTGTTCCACATCTTCCCTTCCTGGATGATAAAATACTCCAGGAAGATAAAATGCTCTGCTTTTTTCAGTTCCTCCACCATCCGCTCAAATTTTACCTCGCCAATGGGGAGGAACTCGCTGGAGGTCTCCCGGAACGGCGGGCAGTGGGCATACTGTGTAATATAGCGGGACTGGTTGGCCGCCTCCCGGTTCTGCACCTCAATTTCCTCCACGATGCTGTTGTAGGGTTCCAGCAGGGAATAGGCTTTCTCCTCGGAAGCGCGCATCTTTGAGCGGGTCTTTTGGGTGAGATTGTTCCCACCGAACATCAAATAGAACAAGCCGCCAAAGATGGGGAACAACAGGATTGGTATAATCCAAGCAATTTTATACGCAGGGTTGCTGCGGTTGTTGATGATCCACAGAAGAACCAACACGCTGAGCAGAATGGAGAAAGCATAAAAATACACGAAATAATTGTTGAACCGCCAGATGATCCCCACTAAGATCAGCACCTGGATGGCGATAAACACAGCGACGATGACCACCCGATGGAACAAAAACTGTAAAACCTTTTTCACGTCTTTCCCCTTCTTTCCTTAAAAATCCGGTTCCGATTATCGCTCCCGGGGCTTCCACTTCCCAGCGGGAACCCGACGGACGCGCAAATTCCGATAGACCTTCTCCCGCAACAGGGAATAAAGCACCGATGCCAGGGGGACGCTTACCAGCATGCCCACCACGCCGGTAGTGCTGCCACCCACTGTCACCGCCATCATCACCCACATGGCGGGCAGGCCCACTGAAGTGCCCACCACCCGGGGGTAGATCAAATTGTTTTCCAGCTGCTGCAAAATGCAGAACAGCACTACAAACTCAACCGCTTTCATAGGGCTAGTGACCAAAATCAAAAAGGCGCCTATAAAACAACCCACAAAGGCGCCGAACACTGGAATCAGTGCAGTAAAGGCGATAAGAACTGAAATCATCAGCGCATAGGGCAGGCGGAACAGCAGCATGGCGGCAAAAAACAGCGACCCTAGGATCATCGCCTCCACACATTGGCCTGCCATGAAGTTGGAGAAAGTCTTCTCCGCCATGGTGAGGATGCGGATCATCTCATCCGCCACCCGCTCCGGCAAAAAGGCATAGGTCATCTTTTTAAACTGCACTGCCAGCGTTTCTTTGCGCAGCAGGATATAGATGGCGAAAATTAGCCCCATGATCCCCCGGAACACACCGCCCACCACCGAAGTGGCCACATTCACCGTGGAGGAAAGGAAGTTGCTCGCACCGCTCCGGAGAAATTGCAGAGCGGAATGGGCAAAGCCCTCCCAATCCACCTGGAGGGAGAGGATCCACTGGGAGAAACCCGGCCACTCCCCTTCAAACTGGCTGGCCCACTGGTACAGGGAATTGAGCAGAATGGGAATGCCCTCCCCAATGGTGCGGAAAGTGCGCATCACTTCGGGGATCACCAAAAAAAGCACCACCCCAATGGTCGCCAGCACGCCCAGAAGGGACAGCAGCAGCGATACCGGGCGGGCAAACCGGGGGGGCTTCCCATCCTTGCCCACCTTGGAAAACAGCCCCCGCTCCAGCGCCCGCATGGGCACATTGAGGATAAACGCGATTGCCGCACCCACTACAAAAGGGGAGAACAGCCCGAGTATCCCACCTAAAACGGAGCAAACTGCTTTAAAATTTTCCAGAACCCAAAAGCCCAGGACTCCAAAAGCCACTAGGGCAAATAAAGTTTTGGTTGTACGCCTATCAAACTCCAACCTTTTTTCCTCCTCACGGCCTTTGGCCGCGTTTTGATCCGCCTTGGCTTTCACAAAACGGTCACAATTTTACAGTGTCGCAGAACCGGCGCTGCTGGGAAACTTTTCCCCCGCCCTGGCCTAAGGAGAAATTTCTCCCTTGTTACCACTTTGTGACTATTGTATCACAAAGCCCCAGAGAATTGTAGAGGACGTGGTTTGAGGAATCTGTGAATAAAGTGCAAATTTTGTCTTTTATATAAAAAAGCCCCGGCCATACAGAATCCCCCCACATGGGGTATCCTTCCAGCCGGGACCTTTGATTATTCATCCTTTTCAGAAGCGCTCTCCTCTTCGGTTTGAAGGCGGATCATCCGGTACCCCACCCCCACATGGGTCTGGATGTACTCGGGCCGGGAGGGGTTCTTCTCGATCTTTTTGCGCAGGGTAGCCATAAACACCCGCAGAGATGGGGTGTCGCTCTCCAAGGCGTTGACCCACACCTCCCGCAGAATGTAGTTGTGGGTGAGCACCTTGCCCACGTTGCGGGCCAACAGGCACAGGAGCTTGTATTCGATAGGGGTGAGGTGAATTTCCCTGCCGTCCACATAGACGCACCCGGCGGAATAGTCGATTTTTAAGGAGCCGTTGACAAACACTGGGCTATTTTTCACCGGGCTGTTGTCGTAATTCATCTTGCGCAGCGCCACCCGGATGCGGGCCAAAAGCTCCTCCACACTGAAGGGTTTGGTCAAGTAATCGTCCGCCCCGGCATCCAAGGCGTCGATCTTATCCCGGTCCTCGCTGCGGGCGCTGACTACAATAATAGGATTGTTGCTCCAGGACCGCACCTTTTTGATGATTTCTACCCCATCTATGTCCGGTAAGCCCAGGTCCAAGATCATCACATCCGGCCGGTAAGACACCGCTGCGGAGATAGCGTCGCTCCCCTTTTCCGCGGTGACAAAGGCATAGCCTTGGGTTTCCAAGGTGGTGGTGATCAGGTTGCGGACTGCCTTGTCGTCCTCCACCACTAAAATCATTGTCTTCATCCCAATTCCTCCTTTGCCCAATCCAATCTTAGGCCCGCTATTGGGCCATCGCCGCATTGGCCAGCATCAGTTTGATGCGGTTCTGCTGGTTGACTTCGCTGGCGCCGGGATCGTAGTCCACCGCCACAATGTTGGCTTGAGGGTTTTTCTCCTTGATCAGATGGATCATCCCCTTGCCGGCGATGTGGTTGGGCAGGCACCCAAAGGGCTGGGTGCAAACAATGTTGTTGATCCCCTTGTGGATCAGCTCCACCATCTCTGCGGTGAGGAGCCAGCCCTCCCCCATCTTCATGCCGGTGCTGATGTACCCCTCTGCCATGGCGCGGATCGCTTCAAAGTCCTCCGGCGGGTCAAAGGTGCCCTCTTCCCGGATCAACTCGATCAGCTTCCGCTTTTTGCCCACCAGATACCGGTAGACCGCTTGGGCAGCCCAGTATTTCCCCTTGGGGCCGCCGTAGAGCTTATGGTCTTCTATCATATTGTACACACAGTAGAGGCAAAAGTCCAGAAGGCCGGGCACAACCACCTCAGCGCCCTCGCTGTGGAGGAAGTCCTCCAGGTTGTTATTGCCCAAAGGGGAGTACTTGACGTAGATTTCCCCAACAACCCCCACCCGGATTTTCTGCTTCCCAGCCTTGGGGATGGCGGCAAAATCCCGGAGGATCTGGGTGCAGTAGGGTCTCATTCTGCCCCAGTTCAGCACCTTTTTGCCCCGGAAGAATTCGCTCATCACTTCGATCCACCGGTTGACGGTGCGGTCGGTCTCCCCCTCTTCCACCTCATAAGGGCGGCACTGGTTGGCAAGGAGCATGATTAAATCCCCCAGGATCACCGCGTACATCAGCTTTTCATAGTCGGAGACCGAGAGAGTAAAGCCAGGGTTTTTCTCCAATCCGCCGATGTTCAGGGAGATCACCGGGATGTAGCCGAAGCCGCTTTTTTGCAGGGCTTTGCGCAGCAGGTGGATGTAGTTGGACGCCCGGCAGCCGCCGCCGGTCTGGGTGATCAGCAGAGCGACTTTGTCCAGATCATACTCCCCGCTTTTCAGGGCGTCGATCATCTGGCCGATGACCAACAAGGCGGGGTAACAAGTGTCGTTGTGGACGTTCTTCAGACCTTCGTCCACCACGCTGCGGCCGGCATTCTCCAGTATCTTTACCTTATAGCCCTTCTGTTCCAGGATGTTGGCCATAAACCGGAAGTGGATGGGCAGCATGGTGGGAATTAGAATGGTGTGGGTTTTCTTCATCTCTTGGGTGAAGACCACCCTCTCCTCCTTAAGGGCGCCTGCGCATTGGCTACAGGGCCGTGTGCATTGCTCCATGGATCAGTTCTCCCCTTTCTCCCGGGCGCGGCGGCGTTCCTCCATGGCCTCCAGAAGGCTTCGGATGCGAATTTTTACCGCCCCAAGGTTGTTAATTTCATCAATTTTCAACTCAGTGTATAATTTCCCCGCCGATTCCAAGATGTCCCGCACCTCGTCGGTGGTGATGGCGTCGATGCCGCAGCCAAAGGAGACCAGCTGCACCAGCTCCATATCCGGCTGGGTGGCCACATACTGGGCAGCGGAGTACATCCGGGCGTGGTAGGTCCACTGGTTCAGAACCCGGACCCTCTGGGGCGCGGCCAATTCAAAGATGCTGTCCTCGGTGAGGACGGTCACCCCTAGGCCGCTGATCAGCCGGTCGATGCCGTGGTTGACCTCTGGGTCCACATGGTAAGGCCGGCCGGCCAGCACGATAATTTTGCCCCCGCGGGCGCGGGTCTCAGCGATGGCTTTCTCCGCCTCCAGCCGCAGGTCATCATGCCAGCGGTAATAAACCTGGTACGCCTGCTCTGCCGCCTGTTTGACCTCTCTTTTGGTCAGGTCAGCCACGTATTGGCGCAGATA
This sequence comes from uncultured Merdimmobilis sp., assembly GCF_902471145.1. Classification (NCBI taxonomy): domain Bacteria; kingdom Bacillati; phylum Bacillota; class Clostridia; order Eubacteriales; family Oscillospiraceae; genus Merdimmobilis; species uncultured Merdimmobilis sp. Next base: position 253,134 of record NZ_CABRJC010000002.1, on the reverse strand, counting down.
GGTATATATTTCCCGCACAAAAGATTTTGGGTCATCGGTAGACAAATAGGGGTACAGATACCGCACCTGGGAAAGCTTTTGCAGGTTGGCGTGAAGCAGTTCTGGGTAATAGGCCACTACAGGGCAGTTGTAGTGGTTGTCCCCCCGCTTCTCATCGAAGTTGTAGGTGAGGCTGGGGTAAAAGATGGTGGGCACCCCTTGTTCCAGCAGGTACTCCATATGGCCGTGCATCAGCTTGGCCGGGTAGCAGACGGTATCGGATGGGATGGTGTACCGCCCCTTGGCGAACAGCTCCACGGTAGAAGGCGGTGATACCACCACTTCAAACCCCAGCTGGGTAAAGAAGGTATGCCAGAAGGGGAGGTTTTCATACATATTCATCCCCAGAGCCAAACCGATTTTGCCCCGCGGGCCGGGTTTTCCTTGGGCGGAGAGGTCCACCAGCCGCTTCAGTTTAAACTGGTACAGGTTGGGGGCGCTCTCCTTGGGGCGGCTGCCCAGCGGGCGCTCGCACCGGTTGCCGGAGATGTATTTTCCCCCGCCGGCAAAGGAATTCACCGTCAAATTGCAGCGGTTGGGGCAGAGGCCGCAGACTGCCGGTTTAGCGGTATGGGTGAAATCCTCCAGCTCCTGAAGGGAGAGGAGGCTCGACTGGGATAGGTTCATCTCCCGGGCGCTGAGGGCGGCCCCATAAGCGCCCATCAGCCCGGCGATGACCGGGCGGGTGACGTTGGCCCCCAGCTCCCGCTCAAAGGCCCGGAGCACCGCGTCGTTGTAAAAGGTGCCCCCCTGGACCACCACATTGTGTCCCAGCTCGCTGGCACTGGTGGCCCGTATGACCTTGTACACCGCATTTTTCACCACGCTGATGGAGAGCCCGGCGGAGATATCCTCCACTGTGGCCCCATCTTTCTGGGCCTGCTTGACCGAGGAGTTCATAAACACCGTACAGCGGGAACCCAAATCCACTGGGTACTTGGCGAAGAGGCCCTTTTGGGCGAATTCCTCGGTGGAGTAGCCCATGGATTTGGCAAAAGTCTCAATGAAAGAGCCGCACCCGGAGGAACAAGCTTCATTGAGCATGATGCTGTCGATGGCGTTGGAACGCACCTTGAAGCATTTGATATCCTGGCCGCCGATGTCCAAAATAAAATCCACCTGCGGGTCAAAGAACCGGGCCGCCCGGAAGTGGGCCACCGTTTCCACAATGCCGGCGTCGGCGTGGAAGGCGTTTTGAATCAATTCCTCCCCGTAACCGGTAGTCACCACCCCACGGATGGCCACCCGGTCCCCGCAGAGCCGGCGGACCTCGGTCAATTGCCGGCGAACCAGCTCCACCGGGTTGCCCTGGTTGGAACTGTAGTACTGGTATAAAATTTCCGCCTCCTGGCCGATGAGCACCAGCTTGGTGGTGGTGCTTCCACAGTCAATGCCCAGGTAAGCAGATCCCTCATAGCTGGATAGATCCCGCTCCTCCACCGTGGCAGAGCTGTGGCGGCGGGAGAATTCTTCGTATTCTCCCCGGTTTTGAAAAAGCGGCTCCAGATACCGGCCGCTGTGGCTCTCCTCTGAAGCGCTCTTTATCCGTTCCATCACTTGAGAGAGGGTGGTCTCCGGGGCATTTTCATCGGCGTAAACCGCAGTGCCGATGGCCACGGCGTACTGGCTCCACTCGGGGAAAAAGGCGTGGTCAGCATCCAGTTTCAACGTCTCCTGGAACCGTTCCCGCAGGCCCTTCAAAAAGTAAAGCGGCCCCCCGAGGAAGACCACCTTCCCCTCGATGGGGCGGCCCTGGGCCAAGCCGGTGATGGTCTGATTGACCACCGCCTGGAAGATGCTGGCGGCCAGATCCTCCTTGCGGGCCCCTTGGTTGAGAAGGGGCTGGATGTCGGTTTTAGCAAACACCCCGCACCGGGAGGCAATGGGGTAGATCCGGGTGTGCTGCAAGCTCAATTCATCCAGTTCATCGGTGGTGACATTTAATAAAGTCGCCATCTGGTCGATAAACGCGCCGGTGCCGCCAGCACAGCTGCCGTTCATCCGCTCCTCTACCCCGCCGGTGAGGAAGAGGATCTTGGCGTCCTCTCCCCCCAGCTCAATGACCGCATCCGCATCTATACCGAAGTAACGGATGGCCTGTCCGGTGGCAAACACCTCCTGGATAAACTGCATTCCAATCAGTTTTGCCACCCCAAACCCCGCAGAGCCTGACACTGCCGCGTGAAGAGGCTGGTCTCCCACCACCTGGCGGGCGGCCTCCAGCAATTCCGCCGTTTTCTGCCGCACCTGCGAAAAATGGCGTTCATAACGCCGCCATAAAATAGCATCCCCATCCATGATCACCACTTTGACCGTGGTGGAACCGATGTCAATTCCCAGTTTAAGGCCCATAGCCGACCCTCCAATTACAGAACACTTCATCTTTTCACTATGTCAAATACTCACAAATAATTTAGACCGTTTTTGGGAAAATTCTGGTTTTTTTGTGTTATTTCAACATTTTCTATGTGCCCCCATTATACTAATTAAAAAGGAATAGTCAAGAACAGCATGTAACCGATATTTGTCCAAAGTATAAAGATTCTGTTAATTTTTTGCCGTATTTCGACTTTTTTTGCCCATTTCTGTAACAGTTGGTTACATTTTTTCCGTTTTCCCTTGACAAGGTCAGCACAACTGGATATCCTAAATAGGAACAATTGCATCCGGGGAGCTTGCGCAGCAGGCTGAGAGGAGACGTAATGCCGTCTCGACCCGCTAACCTGATACGGATAATGCCGGCGGAGGGAGCTTTGATCGTGATTTTCTGCCGCCATTCCGCTATTGGGATCGGCGGCTTTCTCTTTACCTCCCGGCATTTTCAAAAAGGGGGACTTTTTATGCAGCATTCTGTCAAAAAGCTGGCCACTGCCGGCCTGCTGACCGCCCTGGGGGTGGTCTGTTCCGCGTTCTACATCCCGGTGGGGGCATCTAAGTGCTTCCCCATTCAACATGCGGTCAATGTGCTGGGAGGTGTCATCCTTGGCCCGGGATATGCCGTTGCCATGGCCTTTGCCACCTCGCTGATCCGAAACCTGATGGGCACCGGGAGCTTGCTTGCCTTCCCCGGCAGCATGGTGGGGGCCCTGCTGTGCGGTCTCCTCTACCAGAGAACCCATAAGATGTGGGCCGCCTTCCTGGGGGAGACGGTGGGCACCGGCATCCTGGGCGGCCTGCTCTGTTACCCAGTGGCCACCCTGCTCCTCGGCAAAGAGGCTGCCCTTTTTGCCTATGTGCTCCCCTTCTTGATCAGCTCGGTGGGCGGCGCTCTTCTATCAGTGGCCTTCCTCACCGCCTTAGATCGGACCAAGGCCCTCGACCAGGTGAAACACAGCTTAGGGGTGTAACCTTTCCTCAAAGAAAAGCGTAGGCATTCCCACACAATATCCTTTTCCACAAAGAAACGGCATAGCTTTAAGCTATGCCGTTTCTTCAAATATTCAAATCTGTTTGAGAGGGCCGCCCAGGGTCAGCCCCTTTTTCAGCATCTGCTAGTTGCTGTGGCGATCCAGCCACTGGATGGCACAGTGGGCTAGAGCAGCAGTACCCAGGTGGAAGCAGTCCTCGTTGAACAGGACATTGGGGTTGTGGCCGCGGCGCACTTGGGCCGGGTCCTCCACCTCAGCGCCCAGGTACAGGAAGGTGGCGGGCACCATCTGGGTGACCAGGGCAAAGTCCTCAGAGCCCATCTCCGGCTCCCGGGTGCAGAGCTTGTCGGCAGGGACCAAATCCCCCAGGTAACCGACGATCTCCCGGGTGAATTCCCCGTCGTTGATCAGCGGGCAGACGCCGGAAGTGAACTCCACTTTGGCCTCGGCCCGGAACTTTTTGGCAGTGTCCTCACACAGCTCCACTGTGCGCTGTTTGATAAAGTTGCGCACATCGTTGTTGAAGGTGCGGATAGAACCCCGCAACACAGCAGATTCCGGCAGGATGTTTCCAGCGTCGCCGGCCTGGAAGGCTCCGATGGTCAGAACGCAGGGCTCCAAGGGGTTGACCTCCCGGCTCACCAACTCCTGGAGGGTGAGGACGACATGGGCGCCAATGTTGACCGGGTCCACCGCAGCGTGGGGATAGGCGCCGTGGCCGCCTTTGCCCTTGATGGTGATGGTGAACATGTCAGCCGACGCGCCGGAAGGGCCTTCCTTATAGGAGATCATGCCGCAGGGCAGGCCAGAAGAGGCGATGTGGGTAGCCAGGGCCGCATCCACGTGGGGATTCTCCATAACGCCGGCATCAATCATCGCCTGGGCGCCGGTGAAAATCTCCTCCGCGGGCTGGAACATCAGCTTGACGGTGCCCTTCAGCTCCTTCTCATGCTCCTTGAGGATTTTTGCCGCACCCAGCAGCATAGCGGTGTGGGTATCATGGCCGCAGGTGTGGGCATAGCTGTTGCAGGAGCGGAATTCCAGGTCGGTGTCCTCCTCCATGGGGAGGGCATCCATATCGCCCCGCAGCAGAAACACCTTTCCAGGGTTGCCCACTGTGGCGACGATGCCGCCCTTGCAGATTTCCTTGGGCTCATAGCCCATTTCGGTCAGTTTTTCCATGACGAATTTTGTGGTGTTGGGCAGTTCATCCCGGATTTCCGGGTGCTGGTGCAGGTAACGCCGGTTGGCGATGATCTCGCTCTCCAACTCTTTGGCTCTTTGTAAAATCGGATTCATACTAGTACCACCTTTCCCATTGTTGTCCAAAATCTTCTGATTCCATTATAGCTTTTTTGGTGGTTCCGGTCAAAATGTAAAATGCATAAATTCTTGCATAACATTTGCACATATCCGCTATTTCTCCGGTGACTTTCCCGGAATTGGGGGAGAGAACTCTCCGTTTTCCCCAAATCCAACTCTGCTGTGAAGGATTGCTTTCATTTTCCATCCCATTGAAACTGGGTCAGATCCACCCGGTTATCTGGGCCGACTGCGACTCCCTCGGCCTCCAGGCGGCCCTGTTGGACGCCTGGGCCACCAAATGCCGGGGCGGGGGACAGCTCCCCTCTGCGATTGAGCACCCGGTGGCAGGGGACTTCAAAATAGGGGCAGCGGCGCATCGCCTCCCCCACTGCCCTGGCGGCTCGGGGACTGCCTGCCAGGAAGGCGACCTGCCCGTAGGTAGCCACCTTTCCCGGCGGAATCCGCTCTACGATCTGGTACACGCGGGTAAAAAATCCCTCTTCCACAACCAATTCCTCCAAAAAACAGGACGGGAATTCTCCCCCGCCCCAAATTGTTTCATTTTGGTTAGCCCTTCATCAGTTCCTCCCAAGCGGCCAGGTACTCCTCTTTGTTTTTGTACACCGGCTGGTAGGATTCTACAATGGCTTTGGCCTCCGCCGCGCCGTCCCACAACAAATCGATAACCGTCATAGCCATAGCTTTAGCGGGGACGATGTAGAACATCTCCGGGTCGACAATCTGGTAGTCGCTGCTGTGGCCCCGGCCCACTGCGCCGCCGATGTAGGGGTGGATACCCGGCATCAGGTGCATAATATCGCCAAAGTCGCTGCTGCCGGTGGTGTGGCCGTTGTTGACCACGTGGTCCGACCCCACCAGCGGGGTGACATTGGCCTCAAACAGCTGGTTCATCCGCTTTTCGTTCATCCGGGGCATATAGCCGGGGATTTCCTGGATGACCACCTGGGCTCCCACTGCATCAGCGCCGGCTTTGAGCGCCCGATTGACCTTTTTGGAGGCGTCCAGCACCCCTTCCATGGTCTTGCCGCGGATGTAGGTCTCGATCCGCACATCGGCAGGGACGACATTGACCAAATCCCCGCCTTTGGTGATGATGGGGTGAACCCGGATGGTATCCTTGTCCTGGAAGGTCTCCCGGTTGGCGTTGATGGCGGCAAGGCCGATCTGGGCCGCATTGAGGGCGTTGATGCCCAGGTGGGGTGCACCGCCTGCATGGGCCTCTTTGCCCAGGTAGCGGACAAACTTCACCACAAACCCAGTGCTGGTGTCGGCCATCTCGATCTTGTCGCCGGTGGTGCCGTGGACCATCATCGCCAGGTCGATGTCGTCAAAATACCCATCTTTGATCATGTTCTGTTTGCCGCCGATGTAGCGGATCTTCCCCTGGTCGATGAGGCTTTGCCTCCACTCAATTTCCACCGCCTCCTCAGCGGGGACCGCCATCAGCGAAAGGTCGCCGTCCAGATACTCCATGGCGCCGCCGGATTGAAGGCCCATAGCCATGCCCAGCATCGCCGCCACCTGGGCGTGGTGCCCGCAGGAATGGGCCGCACCGGTGACTGGGTCCGCCTGGGGATGTCCGGGGCAGACCACCGCATCCAATTCCCCCATAACCGCCATTTTGACGCCGGGGGAACGGCCTTTCATCTGGGCGATGAGCCCGGTGAGAGCCACCTTTTCCTGATAGGGAAGGCCCATCTCCTCAAATACCTCTTTGACCCGTTGGGCGGTTTTAAACTCCTTGTACCCCAGCTCCGGGTTGACCCGGATGGCCTCGCCGATTTCAAAGATTTTCTCCCGGTGCTGGTCGATGGCCGCGCACACAGCCTGTTTAAGTGCCTGCTTGTCCATGTTTTGCCCTCCTTCAAATCCATTTTGCTGTCCAAAAATGTTTTACTTTTTAGTATATCTGTGGAAATCGCCTATGTCAATCCACACATTTTTTTCGGAATAATCTTTTCTGTTTCAGCGAAAATGTCCACATCCATCCATGGGGACCCAGTCCGACCATTGTCCCTCCCTATACATCTAAAAGCCCTATGAAAAAGGCAGCCGGAAATTCCGGCTGCCTTTGCAATCTCCAGCCAAAGTTGGATGGGAGCTCAAATAATGGCACATTTTCTATGGAGAGGTGTTATTCCCCGGCAAAGACTATCCCCGCTGGACGTTAGGCCGTCCCAGAACTTTATCCAGAGTGTCCCGCAGGACGTCTACATCCAGAGGTTTTGCCACATGGGCAGTCATCCCAGCGGCCAAGGACGCCTGGACGTCCTCGGAAAAAGCGTTGGCAGTCATGGCCACAATGGGGATGTCTTTGGCGTCTGGGCGCTCCATCTCCCGGATAATGCGGGTAGCTTCATAGCCGTTCATCTGCGGCATCTGAATATCCATCAAAATGGCGTCGTAGTTCCTCGGGGCCGCGGTTTGGAACTCCCGCACCGCTTGGGTGCCATCAGTTTTAACCACAGTCTCCGCCCCGTACATCTGGAGCAGTTCGCAGAGAATTTCCGCGTTGATGGCGTTGTCCTCTGCCACTAAAAAGCGGCGGCCGAAAAAGAGCCTATCGCTAGAGGGGCTGCGGGACTGCGCCTCCTCGGCCGGGGCTTCCTCCTGGGGGGCAATCTCCCCCTCCAGTTCCACCCGGAAGGTGGTTCCCTGGTTCACCTGGCTCTCCACCGCTATCTGCCCGCCCATCAGGTCGACAAGCCCTTTGGTGATGCTTAAGCCGAGGCCAGTTCCTTCCATACGGGCCGCAGCGCGGCTGCGGGAAAAGGGGTCGAAGATGCGGGCGAGAAATTCTTCCGGCATCCCCATACCGGTGTCGTTAACAGTGAAGCGGTACCGCGCTTTTCCCTCCTCACTTGGCGGGAGCTCCTCCGCCAAAAACGCCACCCTTCCGCCTTCCTGCGTGAATTTGACTGCGTTGCTCAGGAGATTGATGAGAATTTGGCTGATGCGCAGAGAATCCCCATAGAAGCACGGGTGCTGGACTTCCCCATTGTGGATGGAAAACTCCAGTCCCGCCGCCCGCGCCTGGGGCGCCATAATGGCGGAGAGCTGTTCCATCAGCTGGGGGAGGGAAATCCGCATCTGGTTTAAGGTGATTTTCGACCGCTCAATCTTGCTCATATCCAATACGTCGTTGATTAGGCTGAGCAGGTGCTTGGAGGAGATGGAGATCTTTTGCAGGCAGTCTGCTACCCGGTCCCGGTCACCCATATGTGCCACTGCCAAAGCAGTCATTCCCATAATGGCGTTCATGGGGGTGCGGATATCGTGGCTCATGGCCGAGAGGAAGTCGCTTTTTGCCTGATTAGCCTCTTCGGCCAAGGCCAGTGCACTTTCCAACTCCTTTTTGGACTGCCGCTCCGCAGCCAGCATGTCGGTGACGTCTGCACGCACCATGCAGATGGTCTGGTGGTTGGAGTCTCCCCAGAGAACCGTAACCTGCTTGAACCGCTCTCCCTCTTCCCCTCGGTAGGGGAAGGGGAAGTCGTAGCCGGAGGGCTTTTCCTGGAGGCGTTGGAGCATGGTCTCAATCTGGAACTGATTCCGCGCTTCCTCCTGTCCCTCCGGTGCCCCGTATTGGCTGACAAACCCTTCGACGGCCTGGTCGTACTGGCTCACCAGATAGGGCGACAGATTCTCCAGCACCGTATTCCTGGCGTACAGGGTCAGATGCCGGGTTCCTATATCGATAAAACCTGCCAATTCAAAGGTGTAGGCGATCATCCGCAGAAGGCCTTGCTGCTCCCGCATCGATTCGGTGATGTCTGTGCGGGAAAGGCATACCCTGCCAAGGCGGAGGTCCACAGCGGATACGGTCATGTTTTTGGTGCGGATGTCCCCGTTGTCGTCCAGCAGGGAGAAGGTAAAGGTGTAAGAGCCTTGCTGTTCCAGCCGCTGGCGCAGGTATCCAGGGGCAAGGCCCCGCCGGTATGCCTCCCTGTCCCGAGGGACGACCCTTGACTCCGCCATATGCTCCATCCACTGGGAGTAGCACCCCTGCACAGGGGGCATAAAACAGGGGTTGTCACCGCTGGAGAGGATGGAATAGGTGTCTTTCGTCAGGTCGACGTCAACCACAAAGTCAAATCCTGTTACCAACAGCTGGTGTAGGATCCGGTTGGAGATGGTCCGCTCAGTGGTGTCGGTCACCGTGAGGATGCCAGTGATGTCCCCAGTGTCGGGGGTGGAGACCATATTCATCTCCACCTGGACATAGCGCCCTTTGTCCTCCTTGGGGAACTGGACAAAGCACTCCATAATCCGCTCGGTCTCGTTGCGCTCAAAGGCGGCGCGGGCAGGGGCATCCAGGTAGATGCTTCGGAACTTCTGCCGTTCCCCCTCGTCTACAATAAGGGTGGAAAGGCCGGTGAAAAAGTCCTCCCGGACAGTGCCGAACATGTCGAGCAGGCCGGAATCGGTGTAGTCGATGATCTCTAGAATCCTGCTCTGGGAGATGTTGCAGTGGCCAACCACCAAGGCGTTGGGCCCCGGCGTCCGATAGTGCTGGAGGATCAACTCGTTGTACTGCCGGCGGATGTTCTCCTGCTCCTCCCGCTCCTTGGTCACATCCCGGTAGACGGTGTAGAGACGGCGCTCCCCGCCCTCGTTCTCAATGAGGGAGATGGTATTTTTGATCCAAATATACGCCCCGTCGCCCGTCTTGAGCCGGTAGTTGAGTTCGCGGTGGGAATCCCCGCTGGCGATGTAGTCGCGCACCTGCCTCTTCACAGCTGCAACATCCCCGGGATACACGCCGGCCATAGCATCTTTCTCATACAACTGCCATGCGCCCTCCAAGGTCATGCCAGTCATGGCGGCGAACCCATCGGATAGGAACTCCGGCGTCATTTTGCCGTCCTCTTCATACCGGATGACCCCAATGCCGCCGGGCAGGTTTTTCACTACCGTTTGGAAATACTGTTCCAGGCGCTCTTTCTCCTTGCGGGTCTTCACCTCTTCGGTTACATCCCGTACGTATTTCACATAAGCTGGGATGCCGTTCCAGTCACTTTCCCGGCACCAAGTGGTGTAAAAGCGGTCGGCGCCGTCAATCTGCATCATATACTCCTGCCCATCTGCCGGACGGTCCTTTAAGGTACAGAAGGGACAGGGCCCGCTCATCCCGTGAAGGGCAGTATAGCATTTCTGCCCAAGGACATTTTCTCCCCGGGCGAAGAAATTTTTCGATTCGTTGAGGTACAGCAGATCATAAGTATCTCGGCTGATGACATAGATCCCGTCCGCCGTCTCGTTGGCGATGCTCTGGAAGAGGCGCGCCTCCGCAGACATGCCGGTAAACACCGCGTAGAACCGGGTGGAGTCCGAAAGGGGGCCCATCCGGCGGCCGTTGAGATGAATCCAGATCAAGCTGCCGTTTTTGTGGCGCATCCGATAGGAGATGTCTAGCACCTCTCCGCTGAGAACCGCGGCTTTGGTCTGCGCCATCACTCTATCCCGGTCTGGGCCATAGATGACATCCAGGGCATCCTGTTGGACAATCTCCTGGAATTCCTCCCGGGTGTGACCAGACAGGGCCACCACCCCGTCGGAGTAAAACGTGGGGATGAACCGCTCCCCTTCGATCCGGTAGCTGGCGATGCCGCCGGGGATGGAGTTGATCAAATGATCCATCTCCAGCTGGGCTTCTTTCAGGTCGGAAATATTGTGGAAGACGCAGTGAAGCAAGGGGCAGCCGCCTTCCTCGCCAATCCATTTGATCTGTGCACGGACCCAGACCACCTGGCCATCCCTGTGTTGTTGACGGAATTCCATCTTGGCTACCTCATGGGTGGCGATGACCTTCAACGCCTTTGCCACCACCTTGGAGGTATCCTCCCAATAGACCAGTTCTGCCGCGTCCCTCTTGGCCAGCTCCTGGTATTCTTCCACCGAGTAGCCGGTCATCTCCGCCAACCCATCGGAAAAATACTTAGTTTCGAAGATATTGGTCATTTTGTAGATGGCAACCCCGCCTGGGATGGCATTGACAATGTCCTGCATCTTCTCATTGGCGTATACAAGCTCTCCTTCCAAATGCCGCTGTTCGCTGACATCGCTGTACACCCCATAGAGGAGCCTGGAATCATCCGCCTGGGTTTTCACCGAGCTATCCAGATGGATCCACCGGTATTCCCCACGTTTGTCGTTCCACAAACGGTAGGTATGCCCCATGGTGCCCCCCGTCACAAGAATCCTCTGAATCAGCTCCCGCAGCCGGGGCAGGTCTTCCGGGTGGACACCCAGAAAACTGGTGGACCGTTCCACGGCGTCGATGTGCTCGTCCGAGTAGCCCATGATCTCATAAAACGCGGGGTTGTGGAATAGAGGGGAGATGTTGCCGCCAGCATACCGGTAGACGCACAGCCCGCAGGGGATATTGCTAAAGGTAGCCTGCAGTTCCTCGCTGATCAGCTTAGAGCGGTTCTCCTCCCGCTTTTTGTCAGTGATGTCCACGAAATATTCAATGTGGGCATCGACATCGCCCCAGCGGATAATCTTCCCGCTGAGCTGATAGATCCGGCCGTTATCCGGGTGGTGAAACTCACGGGCCAGCAGCTTTGTCTCAGTCAAGTCCTTGACGTGGCAGAAGGGACAGGGGCGGTCAAATCCCGCCGCCTGATAACAGGTGAGCCCGGAGGTATCCGCGCTGCGCGGAAACAGCTGTTTTGCCAGCTGGTTGGCATAAAGGAGTTCCAAAGTGTCCACCGCGCTGACATAGACGGCCACCGGCGCATTGTCCAGCACAATGACCACCTGTTCAGCAGTGAGCTTTGGGAGAGGCATTTTTCCCATCATGCCGTTTCCCCTCCCTTCCAAGTTTCCCACAGTCCCCTGGTCCGCTGGCAATCCGCTTGGATGACTTGGTGCAGCGGCTTCGCAATGGCGCAATACGCTTCATTAAGGGGCATCCGCCCCATGGTGGACCACGCCCCTTTGAGGGTGTGGGCGTCTTCAAAGGCACTAGTGCTGTCCCCGCAAGGAAGGGCATTGCCCAACTTCTTTACACTCAAGTCCTCAAAAAACAGCTCCAGAAATTTGAGGCACATTTTCTTGTTCCCCAGAAGGTGGCCCATCCTATTCTGATAATTTGCTCCATATGCTCCAAACAATTCCCTGAGTCCCTGCATCCCAACAGCCTCCCTTACCCCATTTTGTCAAGCCGGAACGACGCTCCAGCAGACTGCCGGGAAAAATTCCCGGCTCAAAAATGTCTGTTATTCCCCAACACACCAGCCGTCCTTGTTTCCTGGTTGAGCCGGGTAAGAGGATTTTTTTCGGACAATCCGATGATAACCCGCAGAGTTCCTTTTGCCGCTGTTTTCAGCAGGATGTCCCCTATATCCACATGCCCGGGACATATTGGCCGGGACAGATATGGGGGATTCCCTTTTCAGACTATATTATTGGCATTCTACCATGGGCCGACTGGATATGCAAACTTTTTGGATAAATTGCCATAGAGGATGGTTTATTTTTCCTGTCCCATATGGCCTGTAAGGTCCCCGGAGGGACATCCGCCATTGATGTCCGGGGTGGATTCGACCCGGGGATCAAAAAGGGGGGCATGGAAAATCCATACCCCCCTGGGATAATTCTCTGTGCTCTATTTTCCCGGATAGATCAGCTGCTCCAGTTTGGAAGCAAACTCCTTTTCTGAAAAGCCGGTCAGTTGGTGTGTTCCGGTGTTCTGGGTGCTGGCAGCCGGCCACCGGACCGCTACCCCGTTGTTGTAGAAGCAGTTGGTCACATCGCCGTAGTTGTTGTATCCGAGAAACCGCCCCACCGACTTGGTCAGAACCTGAGTCTCGATCTCCACCGAAGCGAAGGAACTATCGATGTAACTACAATTATTTAACCCTACCAGGCCGCCGATGTGCATTCCGTTTTCAAACTCCTCACTGGCAGCTACGTCTATCTGGCCGCTAGCGTAGGAGCGGGTGATGTCCGCACAGGTGGGGCCGCCGATCAAGCCGCCTACCGACTGAGTTCCGCTGACATTGCCGTCAAACTGGCAATAGCTCACCTGGGCCAAGCGGTCACCATAGGTGATGCCCAACAAGCCTCCCACTTCATAGGACCCTTTGACATCGCCTTCGGCTGTGCACTGAACTACATCACCGGAACTGGTTCCCGCCAAAGTACCCACCTGGTTTCCGCCGATGACAACACAGTTCTCCAGGTTCAGGTTTTTTACCAGGCCATGCTCCCCAATGTGGGCGAAAAAGCCCACATTGCTGTGGTCGGGAAGGTCGATGGTCAAATTCTTGATGGTGTATCCCTGGCCGTCAAACACCCCTTGAAATGGGTGGCTCGCCCCCTCGCTTTCCTCGTCCCCCTGGGGCAGGATACCGATGGGCCGGAACTCCACCCCTTCCATATCGATGTCCCCCATCAGGCGGTAGGTATAGGCGCCGTGGGTGGTATCCCCGCTGGAAACCAGCTCAGACAGCTCCACCAGCTGCTGGGGGGTGGAGATTTCCACAACCTTGGAATAATCCTCCATATCCTTACGGGGGGTCACCGATACAAAACTGTAGTTGCAGTCCCCATCGGAACGGATAGACCCCAGGTCCACATAGGTCAGATCCAACGGTTTTTGAGGGCGGAACACATATTCCACCGAATCCAAGTCATGGTTTCCTGCCCGGCGGCCCACTAAAATCCAGATATCGCCGTTGTCTAGCAGCTTGGCTTCCCGTGCAAAGACTTCGGTAGTTCCTTCAATCACATACCAGTTACCCCGGTCGTAGACCCCTTGGCTGTCATCATAATACAGGGCTTTGTTGTATAAAAAACCATCCAGGTCAAAATCCAGCTTGATGATTTCTGTGATCAAATCGTCGGGGATGGCATGATAGGAGTTCTCCCCCTTCAAATCGGTCAGCAGGAAATCCTCCGAAACAAAGACGCTGTCCACAATCCCCATGGCGTACCGGTAAAGCAGCCGGTCGGGGATCTGGGATACGTTAGAGAACGCCTGGCCCCGCAGGGTGGTCTCATAAGGAAGGATATACCGGGCGATCAGCAAGTCTACATCCTTCTGAATCGCAGGGTCGATGGGATGGGTTACCTCCTCCTGGCTGGAGGGCTGGGAGGGGTTGTTTACCGGCTCATCTTTGGGTTTACACCCCGCTACCGTGAAAAGCATTGAAACGGCCAAAGCTGCCGCAAGCCATCTCAAACCGTATTTCATACTGCACACCCTTTCTTGTTCCGATCATCTCCCCGAGTGAAAAAGCCGCTCCCACAAAGGACTCCTCAGGGATTGTTGGCGATTTTGCTAAAATTGAGCAGTTTTTATCCTGTTTCTTTATTATAATGTTGGAAAGGCGGTTTGTACAGCGGTTCTTTACATTGTTTACAGAATGTTTTCCCCTTTTGCAGCCAATGGAAAAGCGCCCTCCCCTTGAATAGAGGAACGAGCGCTTTTGCCGCTTTTTGTTTCAATTCAAGGAGATCTTTACAGATAGAATACCCCTTCTCCAGGCGGTGCAAGCAATTCCCGCAGAATCTCCAGATCCTCAGTGTAGTCGGTCTTTTGGGGGTCCTCGTCGTATTCCAGCTCCCCCAGAACCTCCACCTGGAAGCCTTCTTCCCCATAGGTATTCCAAGCGGATTGCAGGGCGTTCTGCCACTTCCGGTGGCGGTAGGAGCCTAAATTCAGCTGAAACCGCATACTATTTTGGGTGCCCTTCAAATCCTGGGTAATTCCGACGAATACCTGCCCGGTAGCTTCGCAGCGGAAGGCGAACACACCCATTGGTTTTTTCATCTCTTTGTATTGGCGGATCAGTTCTTTTTTTCGGTCTTTTTCCATAGTTAATCCCTACTCCTTCGGCCGTAGCCCGCTTCATTTAGGAGGTTTGCCAACAGGTGTAGCCGCTCAGACAGCATCTCATCGTCCCGGGAGAGGGCCTCCTGAAACAGCCGGATATCTCCGTCAATCATTTTGTTGTCGGTACATACCTCCACGGTCATCGCATCCCCCTGCAGGCCAATGCGGTCAATGACCGGGTTTTCCTCATCGTACAGCTTGGGGTAGCGGTAGGCGTCCATGAAGTAAGCCCTTGCACGGCACACCAAAATGGCCATGTCCAGCACCCGGTGGATCGGCAGTTCCTCTGATTGGCGAGACCATTTTTCCCCGGTGTACCGCCACACCTTGGCGGAAATATCCACCCGTCCTCGGTCGTTCCACTGGGCAAGACCCAGGGAGAGGCCCTTCGCATCAGAATCGTATTGATAGCGGCCATCAATGTTTTCATAATTTTCCGCTACAATGACCGGCTTGTGTTTCAACGTTGTTGGAATCTTCAATTTTTTCACCTCTTGTATTCTTTACTAGTAAATCAGTAATTTACTAGTAATAATATGCTACATCTCTTATTCGGTTGCAATACATTGTTGAAAAAGGACAAATTAACAGCTTTTTATTATGCAAATTTTCTTTAATTCTATGACGTAATTATTAATGTTTTATGAAAATATCACAAATTTCAGATTCAATCTTTTCTATTGACTAATCTGTCGAATAGAGTATAATTCTAGTTATAGAGATAATGTTTTATTACAGTAATAATTTTTGTGTTTTAGTATATCCTCTTTTCTTTCTTCATATTGGTTGTTAAAACATATAAATTTTTTTATATCTTTTGTCCGTGTTTTTATCGGCGTGCCTTGGCGGGCGCGGCTCGGCTAGGTTCCCAGGCGCCGGGAACAGCTGGATTGCCCTTGAAGGAACCCGAAAAAATAAAAATTCTGAGGAAAGAAGGTCGTTTTCGTGACACCTGAATACAACAGTATGGCAAACAGCCTGGTCATGTGGCTTGCCTGCGCCCCCGGTGTCTTAATCGTTTTATACCAATCCTGGCTGTTTTTCAGACGCAGCATCAAGGATGCTCCTAGAGTAGGTCTGACAGACAAACAGGTCAAAGCCGCTATTCGAAGTGCAACCGTCACCTCTGTAGGCCCTTGTTTCGTCATGCTGACCGCCATGCTCAGCCTGATGCTCTATGTGGGTGCCCCTCTCGCCTGGCTGCGTGTGGACTTCATCGGATCGGTCTCCTACGAACTGCAAGGCGCAAACTTCACCGCTGACGGCATGGGCATTGAACTAGGATCCAGCGCCATGAATGCCGACTTTCTGGCAACCGCTGCCATCGTCATGTCCGCAGGTTGTATCGGCTGGGTTATCTTCGCCGCCCTCTTCTCTGACAAGATGGATAAGGTCAACTCGGTAATGGCCGGCGGCAACGCTGCCCTGGTTCCAGTCCTCGGAACCGGCGCCCTCATCGGTGTGTACTCCTCCATGACTCTGGATAAGATTTACCCTATGAAAAACCAGGTTGTAGCCGTCTTTTCCTCCGCTCTTGTCATGGCTTTTATCACCAAGTACAATAAAAAAGCCAACAAACAATGGCTGAAAGAGTGGGGCCTTACCATCTGCATGGTCTTCGGTATGATCTGCGCTACTGTCACCGAGGGCATGGGTTTCCTGCCGGCATAATGCCTAGAACTTGAGGAAAGGAGAATTTGTCATGAAATTGGATCAATCGCAAAAAAGCGTATTTGATAACGAGTATATGCCCTATATTATCAAATGGGGCAAGATCACCTGCTGGGTCTCCATCCCGCTGATCTTCATTCCAACTGTGGCTCTGATGGTCTTTTACGGTGCGCGGCCTTCTATGTCCGGTATTCTAACCGGGTTTATCTCCCTGTTCTCCGCCATGGTGGCCTGGTACATCGTCGACCCCATTACCCTGTTCCCCATCCTCCATGTGCCCGGCATGTATCTGACCTACATCGCCGGTAACTCCAAGGAGATTCGTGCCCCAGCTGCCACTGCCGCCCTCTCCTCTGCGGATGTGGAAGCCGGCACCGAGCAGGGCACCGTCATTTCCTGCATCGCCATCACTGTTTCCATCTTTATCAGTTTGGCCGTTATGACCTTGGTGGCTGTGGCTGGTAACCTGATTCTGAGCATTCTGCCTGATGCAATCATTCGGGCCCTCAACTACCTGCTGCCCGCATTGTTCGGCGCTATGTGTATTCAGCGCATCATGGCGGACTACCGCTCTGCGGCTATCGTTGTTCCCTGCGCCTGTGTGCTGCGGTACCTCAACACCCGCGGCGTCTTCAAGGTGCTCCCCCTGGGCGGCGGTTATGCCCAGATCCTTCTCTGTGTCTTGATTGGCGTATTCGTCGCCAAGCAAATGTATAACATGAAGCAGAAAAAAGCTAAGGCAAATTAGAAAGGAGTTATTACTATGGGATTCAATGAAAAAGTCCACGCATTTATCGCAGCGAAATTCTATGTCCATCTGACCGAGCAATTCGGCGAGCGGGGCCGTTTGGCTTTCATCCACGGAACCCAGTATTACGCCGAGCAGAGAGGCCGCAGAATGGCTCAGCGCGCCATCCGGGACGGCAATCCTCTGACCTATGAGGTCTATAAACAATACGGTGAGTGGGTCAATTCCCCTGAAGTTGCCGCCGAGAAAGGCCACACCTCCGAGGTTGTGTCTGTCGCTCCCGATAGCGTCTCTAAGATCACCCGCTGCCCCTGGCACAGCCAGTTTAAGGAAATGGGCCTGGTAGAAGCTGGACATGAGTACTGCAAGCACCTGGATAACTCCATCTGCCGCGGCTTCAACCCCTACATTGTGTATGAGGTTCCTCAGACACTGCACAAGAGCGAGTACTGCCTGCATATCATCCGTGATGCCGGCTTGTCCCCTGATTCCAATCTGAAAAAGAAGATGGAGTATGTAAAGGAATGGGATTATCACTGCGCCCACTCCTACTGGTCTTACTCGGAAGTGACTGCTGCTATCTTCGGCGCAGAAGGCGAAGCGGTCAATGCCCAGGTTCTGGCTGATTTTGAGAAAGAGTACGGCAAAGAGATGGCCGACACCCTGGTCACCTACCGCAGCACCAACTTCAACATCTGCTAACTTCTTCCCAAAATCCCCCCGGCGTTAAAGCCGGGGGGATTTTTTATCAAAACCAACGAAGATTTTCCCTTATTCCCACAAAAACAATACAGCATTTTCCACAGCTTTGATATCTCCCTTGAATTCTGCCATATTTTTTCCATTTTCACGAGTATTCCGCCATATTTTCTTCTTTATTTATATGGAATATTTTATTCGGTGGAAAAAAGAAAAATACGCCTCCTTTACACACCGGTTGTTTTATGCTATACTCTCACGGAACTTTACAGGATTTATACACAACCAAGGAGGCAACGCAGCATGAAATCGATGAAAAAAAACTCCCAATGGATGGTTCAAGTTTCCCTTATGGCAGCAGTGGTGGTAGTTTTGGCCAACACTCCCCTGGGCATGATCCAGCTGCCGGTTATTAAAGCAACTACCGTTCACATTCCCGTTATTCTAGGGGCACTGCTGCTGGGTCCTGCAGCAGGAGCCATTTTAGGCGGAACTTTCGGCCTTTGCTCGGTAATCAGCAATACTCTGACCCCCACCCTGCTTTCCTTTGCATTTTCTCCTTTTCTAAGCAGCACTCCCATTGGAAGCTTGAAAGCCCTTTGGATCTCTGTGGGCTGCCGTGTACTGATGGGTGCTGCCGCCGGATGGCTATGGATGCTTCTGCAAAAATGCAGATTCAACCCTTGGATTGCCCTCCCTATCACCGGGTTTATAAGCTCTATGGCCAACACCTTTCTTGTAATGGGCAGCATTTATTTTCTGTTGGCCCCTGAATATGCTCAGGCCAAAAACGTGGCTCTATCTGCGGTAAAAGGGCTGGTTATGGGTACAATTGCCGCCTCTGGCATCCCGGAGGCAATCGCCGCAACTGTTCTCGTAACAGGCCTTGGAAAAGCTCTTCTTGCCGCCCTGCACCGAAACAGAGTGTAAAAAATACCGGGGAGCGTTATGCTCCCCGGTATTTTGATTGAAATTAATAATTTTCAGCTTTAATGCGGAAGTATGCTTTTGGATGATCACAGACGGGGCAGACTTCGGGAGCTTTCTCGCCAAAGTGGATATGGCCGCAGTTGGCGCAGATCCAAACTTTCTTTTCGCTTCTCTCAAAGACCTTGCCTTCCTTCAGGTTGGACAGCAGCTTGCGGTATCTCTCCTCATGCTCCTTCTCGATCTTGCCTACGGCCTCAAACAGGAACGCAATCTTGTCAAAGCCCTCTTCTTTGGCGGTTTTAGCAAAGCCTGCATACATGTCAGTCCACTCGTAGTTTTCGCCCTCAGCGGCATCCAGCAGGTTGACGTCGGTGGTGGGAACGCTTCCATCGTGGAGGAGCTTAAACCAAATCTTAGCATGCTCTTTCTCATTGCCAGCGGTCTCCTCAAAGATCTCCGCGATCTGGTTCAGGCCTTCTTTTCTTGCAGCGGATGCATAGTATGTATATTTGTTTCTTGCCTGGGACTCTCCCGCAAACGCCGTCAGCAGATTGGCCTCAGTTTTGCTACCCTTCAAATTGCTCATAGTCGTGCGCTCCTTTCGTCATGTACATCATTTTTATGGGTTTCTGAAACAATCCTTGTTTTAAGATTAAGAATTGTTATCATTTATAACCCCATTATATCCGAAAAAAAAGAAATGTCAACCGGTTTGCCACCAAAATTTTCTATTTTAGAAGCCTCTTGGCTCCTATCCCCACAAACCGGTGCCATTGAACTGCCATCGCCAGCAACTCCCTATGCCGTGGGGATTCCCCGTATAAAATCGATGGGCAGGGTGAATACAATCCCGGTGTCCGGCTGGTCAAGGTCGCCAACTTCCCGTTCGATCACCTGAACCGCCGTTTCCACTTGGTCTTCCCGCAAAACAATCAACACCACTTTGTTATCCTGCCGGTCTGGGTCAGTGATGGAACGCAGGGAACGCAAAAAGCTGTTGTTTCCAGAACTGGAAAGCGCTTGGACCATGCCGGTGCTGTTGAGGATGGTAGCGCCTCGGATATTTGCCTTGACCAGCTCCCCCAGCAGCTCTTCCAGCACCTGAACTCGGGAGAGAATCAATACCAGTAATCTCATAAAAACCTCATTTATACCTTATTATATATAGGGAACATTTTCCTCTACTCTGCGCAGCCGTCGTGCAATTGGGGAACTCCCCGGCATCTTAAACCCTTCTGGCGAACTGGCAGGCCAGAAAAACAAGTGCCGGAGGGCCTTCCCACACTACAAGCCTTGCTGACAGCAATGGGGGAGCGACTGCAAAGAATTTATCTGGGATCCTTGTACCACAAAGCCTACACATATTTTAAGAATTGCGGTGCAGTTCTGCCGCAAAGGACCTCACCCAGCAAGAAATTCTTCCAACGCCATAGCTCCACTGTGGTTATTATACCATAAAAACACCCTGTCTGCCAGCAAAGCCGATGGGGAAAATTAACAAATTTCTCCTTGTCCCCTCCGTCTAATTATGCTATACTAAGGCTCAAAAATGGAGGTTGGCTATCTTCTACCCGCCGTTTCCAGGCGGGGATTTCGGCCTATACCCGATTCAGGAGTTCTAAGAATGAAAAAACGCTGGATTCTATTTGCCATATGTCTCATCGCCCATACTGGCCTGTCCCTCTGGCTGGTCACCAGCGGGCAGTTTCCCAAAGGGTATCTGTATTTTTTCCTGGTGTTTTTCCTCCTGTGGGAAGGACTCGCCCTGATACTGGTCCCCGCAAAGTTTGCCTCCCTGTCCGGCATGGAGCGTTGGGGGGACGGAATTTGCGCTGCCTTTACCCTGCTGATGGGGATTACCCTCCTAATATTCCCCCGATTTTTCGGTATGCTTCCCCCCATACTCATTGCTGGAGCCTTAGGGGTTGAACTGGCATTGGCCGCTGTATGCTTGGGGGTCGTCTATGGTTCCCTGCGCTTTTTGGATCAGCGGGAACGGGAGGAGTGGGAGGACGATTGATCCCCAAACCAAATATAGACTGCAAAGGAGTCCGGGAGCCGAATGGCTCCCGGACTCCTTTTTTCCGGAAAGGCGGTTATCCCTGTTTCTCCCCCATTACTGGTCAGTCACCCCATAAGTCCACTGATCCAGTCCGCCAAAATCACTGACATCCCGGTACCCCATGCGGATCAATTCCGCCGCGGCTTTGGCACTGCGTTTTCCAGTGCCGCAGTAAACCAGCACTTTGGCATCCAAATTGGGAATGATTCCCGGGGCAAGCTGGCGAACCTCTTGTTCAGGCAGCAAAACACTGCCAGGGATATGGGCTTTTTCATACTCCGGCTGGGTACGGACGTCCACTAGGACTACTTCCTGGCAGCTGTCCAGGATGGCTTTTGCCTGCTGGGCATTTAGTTTTTGACAACAGGGCTGTTGTTGTTTCACAGTTTTTCCCCCTTTGCTATGAGGTTTCCCCTCAAAACTAGTTTCCCCAATGCGTGCCAAATTATTGCGGCCTATTGAAAATGAGAAAACTTCTTCCCCGGCCTGTGTGGAAAAAGCTGACGAACCGCTGTGCAATTTGCCGAGAAAGATGGGATAATTCTTGACGAAAACCAAGGGTTTCTAGCGAAAAGAATTCACAGTTCCGCTAAAAAATACTCATTTTAGCAATATTGATATTATTTTATCAATTATTTGGGCAGAATGACGAGAAACATTTCATCCAGTCGTTAAATTGTGCCCAATATTTTTGGATAAATATTGAGTAAATCTATGATTTTTTTTTAAACTGTTGACTTTGCCATCTCATTCCCATAAAATATGCACATAGGCTTGTTTCAAATTTCAAATTTTAGTTTCAATTTGTTCATGATTGTGCTTGGACAAAAATCTCAGAGTAGGAGGGTTGTAGCCGCAGCGCCAACAAGTGTGGAGCCATAATTTGTGCAGGGCTCTGCCGGGCGTTTCCACTGAAACTAAAATCAGTCGGAGAAACAGCCGCAGGTTTTCCGTCGAAAGGTTCTTATATTTTCAGTGAGGTGAGTATTCATGGATTATTTAGAAATAGCCAATAGCCCTGTTATGTGGGCCGCTTGTACTCCTGCTATCGTTCTGGTTCTCGTCCAGGCCGCTATGTTTACCAAAAAAGCAATGAAAGACGGCAAGCGGATGGGCATCACCGATGAGCAGTTCAAAACTGCCATTAGCGCATCCTTCACCGCTTCCATCGGCCCCTCTATCGTTATTCTGATCGGCATGGTTTCTCTGCTGGCCTCTGTGGGCGGCCCTCTTTCTTGGATGCGGCTTGCTTACATCGGCTCTGTTACCTTTGAGCTGGGCGCTGCTGATAAAGCTGCTACCGCTGCCGGTGCCCAGCTGGGTACTTCCAGCATGACTGCAGAAGTATTTGCCTGCTGCGCATGGGTAATGTGCATCTGCTGCTTGGGCTGGATCATTGTCTCTGCACTCTTTACCGACAAAATGGATGTCCTGCGCGCCAAGGCTTCCGGTGGCAGCCCTGAAAAATTGGCTATCATCAGCGCCGGCGGCACCATGGGTGCATTCTCTTATATGACATTTGACCGTGCGTTCCCCCTCAACGTACAGACTTATGCAGCTGTCATCGGTTTCGTTGTAATGTTTGTATTGATCAGCTACGGCAAGAAATCCGGTGCAAAATGGCCTGCTAAATGGGGTATGACCATCGCAATGTTCGCCGGTATGCTCGGCGGTGCGTTCTTCCTGTAAGCTAAGGCTACCTCAGAATCAAACGATCTGTTCGTTAAGGAGTGACTATAATGGAAAACAAACACGAAGTTTTTTCAAAAGACTTTATCCCTTATATTATTAAATGGGGCCGTAGCTTGAACCTGTTCGGCGTTGTGCTGGTGTTTGGCCCCTGTATCGCCTTGGCTATGATGGGTATTTTCCCTGACTGGACCGCAGTTGGCCTGGGCTGCATCATGCAGATGTCCTCTTCCGGTTTGTTCTACGTGATTGAACCTATTTCTTACTTCACTGCCCTCGGTATCCCTGGAACCTACATGTCCTTCCTCTCCGGCAACATCGGCAACCTGCGTGTTCCCTGTTCGGTTATTGCCCAGGAGGCTGTTGGCGTGGAGCAAGGCTCTGAGGAAGGCACCATCATCGCCACTGTCGGTATCGCTGTTTCCATCGTGGTAAACACTGTTATCCTGACTCTTGGTGTTGTTGCAGGCTCCGCTGTCTTTGCTATGCTTCCTCAGTCCGTCAAAGACGCGTTCAACCTTCTGCTCCCCGCACTGTTCGCTTCGATGGCTGCTAACTCCATCGTCAACAACCCCAAGCTGGCCATGTACGGTGTGCCCGTTGCTGGTATTATGACCATCGGCAACAAGTTCGGCATGCTGAATTTCCTCCCCTCCCTGCTGCGGACCCCTGTCGTTCTGCTGGTATCCGTTTTCGGCACCATCGGCCTCGGCATGGCTTTCCTGACTGGCAAGGGCAACACCAAAGGCGAGGATGCTGGCCTGTAACTTTCCGATTCTTTCCCTGTGGATTCTCCTGGGTTTTTGATCTTTGCCCAGGGGAATCCAGATCAGGGTTACGGCCATCCTACGGGTGGTCGTATGAAAGAGGCTGGCAGGCAGAAAAGATCTGTTTGCCAGCCTCTTTCATACGATTGCTTTTTTTGTAGCAATAGGTATGTCCAACAAGTTCTTTGCATATATTGTGTTGTCCCACCAGGATTTTTAGAGAGGCTTATCCTCTCCCAAAATAAAATTCACCAAACAAATGAAAAGGAGATGTAATTCATGACAGGCACAATTGCTATGGAAAAGATTGAATCCCAGCGCGAGATGCTAAATGAACTCAGCTACAAAATCTGGGCGAAACCAGAAGTCGGCTATCTTGAGTATGAGGCTTGCAAACTGTCCTCCGAGGCTTTGAAAGCCGCCGGTTTTGAGGTTGAAGTGGGTGTGTTCGGTGTTCCCACTGCTATCCGTGCTTCCTTTGGCTCCGGCCATCCAGTTATTGGACTTCTGGGCGAGTATGACGCTCTTCCCGGTATGAGCCAGAAGGTCAAATCGGAAAAAGACCCTGTTGAAGCTGGTGCTCCCGGCCAGGGCTGTGGCCACAACCTGCTGGGCGTTGCCCACATCGGCGCTGCCATCGGCATGAAAGAAGAGATGGAGAAAAAAGGCCTGAAAGGCACCGTTGTTTTCTATGGCTGCCCCGGTGAGGAGCTGCTGACCGGTAAAACCTTCATGGCGAGAAACGGCGCTTTCCGTGATTTGGATGTTGCTTTCGCTTACCATCCCGGCAAATCCAACGTTGCTTCCGGCGGCGTTATGACCGGTTTGAACTCCGCAAAATTCCACTTCAAAGGCCGTACTGCCCATGCTGGCGGCGACCCCCACAACGGTCGTTCCGCTCTGGACGCTGTGGAGCTGATGAACGTGGGCGCCAACTACCTGCGTGAGCATGTCACCAGCGACGTGCGCATCCACTACACCATCCTGGAAGGCGGCACCGCCCCCAACATCGTTCCCGATAAAGCCTGCGTCTGGTACTATGTCCGTGCAATGTCCAGAGAGGCTGTTGAGGATACATATAACAGACTGGTCAAGGTCGCCAAAGGCGCTGCTATGATGACCGAGACCGAAGTAGAGATCGAATTCCTGGGCGGCTGCTACAACACCATGCCTAACATCGTTCTGGCTGAGTTGCTGACCGACACCATGAAAGAGAACCCCATGGAGCCTTGGACCGAGGAAGAGAAGAAATTTGCTCATGAGATGAACGTTCAGAGCGGTTCTCAGTGGGCTGTTATGTGCAGAGCTAACGGCGTTCCCGAGGGCACCGATCTGTTTGAGGGTGTCTGCCCCATCAACTACGCTAGCGGCTACGGCTCCACCGACGTGGGCGACGTTCAGCACATCTGCCCCACCACCATGCTCAACACCACTTCTGCCAACCTGGGCTCTCCCGGTCACAGCTGGCAGATCACCGCTTGCTCCGGTATGAGCATCGGCCAGAAGGGTATGGTTTATGCTGCTAAGATTATGGCAGTTGCTGGCTTGAAGATCCTGGAGGATCCCTCCATCGCTGAGAAAGCCAAAGCCGAATTCGATGAGAAGATGGCTGGTAAGTCCTACAAGTGCCCCATGCCTGAAGATGTCCCCGTTCCCTACACCAAGTAAATAAGATTTGTTAAATGGCAGGCGGGCTTATCTGCCTGCCATTTTTAAAAAAGTTATTTAAGAAAGGGGTTTGTCAATTATGATCGGATCAATCGCACTAGACGCCATCGCCGCCAAACGCGAGGCTCTGAAAGAGCTGGAGCTGAAAATCTGGAACACCCCGGAGATTGCTTACCTGGAAGTCGAGGCCTGCAAATGGACTGCAGAAATGCTGAAAAACGAGGGCTTCGACGTAGAAATCGGTGTGGGCGGCGTTCCCACCGCCATCAAAGCCACCTATGGTTCCGGCCACCCCGTAATTGGCCTCTTGGGTGAATACGATGCGCTTCCCGGTATGAGCCAGAAGGTTCAGACCGAGAAGGAGGCCGTTGAAGCCGGCTGCCCCGGCCAGGGCTGCGGCCACAACCTGTTGGGTGTCGCCCATGTGGGCGCTGCCATCGGCATTAAAGCGGAAATGATCGAGAAGAAGCTTCCCGGCACCATCATCTACTTTGGCTGCCCCGGTGAAGAGCAGCTGACCGGTAAACCTTTCATGGCCCGGGGCGGCGCTTTTGATGGCATTGATATGTGTATCGCTTGGCACCCCTCCAACGGTGACCGCATTTCCATCGGCACCCAGACCGCTCTTAACACTGCAAAATTCCACTTCAAAGGCCGCACTGCCCACGCTGGTGGTGATCCTCACAATGGCCGCTCTGCCTTGGACGCTGTGGAACTGATGAACGTGGGCGCCAACTATCTGCGTGAGCATGTCACCAGCGATGTCCGCATCCACTACACCATCACCGAAGGCGGCACCGCCCCCAACATCGTCCCCGACAAGGCTTGCGTTTGGTACTATGTCCGCGCCCTTTCCAGAGAAGCGGTAGAGGACACTTATGCCCGCCTGGTCAAGATCGCCAAAGGCGCTGCCATGATGACTGAGACCGAAGTGGAAATTGAGTTCCTGGGCGGCTGCTACAACACCCTGAACAACAAAGTCCTCGCCAACCTGGTTAAAGACACCATGCACGAAATTCCCCAGGAGCCCTGGACCGATGAGGAGATTGCATTTGCCAAAGCCCTCAACGAGCAGAGCCCCCAATATAAAGCCGGCTGCGCAGCAGTCAACCGCCCTGAAGGCACCCAGCTGTACGAAGGCCCCATGGAGATTGAGACTGCCAACTCCTATGGTTCTACCGACGTGGGCGATGTTCAGCACATCGTTCCCGGCATCATGATCCGCACCGCTACCTACAACATCGGCGCCCCCGGCCACAGCTGGCAGATCACTGCCTGCTCCGGCATGAGCATCGGTGAAAAAGGCATGAACCGTGCGGCTCAAGTCATGGCTGTTTCCGCGCTGAAAGTGCTCAACGACACTTCCATCTACGAAGCTGCCAAAGCGGAATTCGACCAAGAGATGGCCGGCAAAAAATATGTATGCCCCATCCCCGCTGAAGTTCCCGTTCCCTACACCAAATAGTTCTCATTGTAAAATCGGGCGGGGGTAACCCTCCACCCGGTTTTTTATCCCTATATGTTATGAGGGGGACTGCAAAATTGCAGAGTTCCTATATGTCCCAAAGGATTTCCCCTCTTTCCCCGACCCTGCATCTGGCGGAGGGCAATGCCCTCCGCCTTTGATTGCAACGGCATAGACAGATCCCCTAATCTTACAACAAAGGAGCTGATCTTTCCATGACTGGAGAAATCGCATTGAAGGTCATTGAAGAAGGCCGCGCCAAATTTGAGGACCTTTCCTACCACTTATGGGCTAACCCCGAGCCCGCTTACCGGGAATACATCGCCAGCGAGACCTGCATCAAAGCCCTGGAAGAGGCAGGCTTTGCCATCGAAAAAGCCGTGGGTGGGGTTCCCACCGCTTTCAAAGCCACCTATGGCTCCGGTTCCCCGGTGATCGCCCTGTTGGCCGAGTACGACGCGCTCCCTGGCCTGAGCCAGAAAGCGGTCTCCCACAAAGAGCCGGTAGAGGGCCAGAGCTGCGGTCATGGCTGCGGCCACTGCCTGATGGCTGGGGCCAATGTGGCGGCCGCTGTGGGCATCAAGGCGGAAATGGAGGCCAAAAATCTCCCCGGAACCTTGGTCTTCCTTGGCTGCCCTGCGGAAGAGCAGTTGACCGGCAAGGTCTTCATGGCCCGGGGCCATGCCTTTGACGGTTTGGATATAGCCCTCTCCTACCATCCTCTGTTCACCACAGAAGTTTCGGTGGGCAATTCCTCGGCTATGAACACCGCCAAATTTCACTTTAAGGGAAGAACCGCCCACGCCGGCGGCGATCCTCACAATGGCCGCTCTGCCTTGGACGCTGTGGAACTGATGAACGTGGGCGCCAACTATCTGCGTGAGCATGTCACCAGCGATGTCCGCATCCACTACACCATCACCGAAGGCGGCACCGCTCCCAACATCGTCCCCGACAAAGCCTGTGTCTGGTATTATGTCCGCGCCATGCGCCGGGAGGCGGTAGAGGATGTCTATGCCCGCCTAGTGAAAGTGGCCAAAGGCGCCGCTATGATGACCGAGACCGAAGTGGAAATTGAGTTCCTGGGCGGCTGCTACAACACCATGGCCAACATGGTCCTCTCGGAGCTTGTCCACAAAAACATGGGCGCAGTTCCCCAAGATCCCTGGACTCCGGAAGAGATCCAGATGGCCCGGGAGATGAGCGAGGCCAGTGGCCAAAACTGGGAAAATGTGCGCCGGGCTTACAATCTGGGCGAAAACGACACCTTGAGCAGCACCGTCCAGCCGATAAAGTTTATTGACCAATATGGCTCCACCGATGTGGGCGATGTGATGCACCTGGTCCCCACTGCTATGTTCTTTACCGCCAGTTTCCCCATGGGTGCCCCTGGCCACAGCTGGCAGAACACCGCCAGCGCCGGCAGCTCTATCGGCCATAAAGGCATGATCTACGGCGCGCGGATTCTGGCCAAGACCGTTCTGGACTGCTTTGAGAATCCCGATATTGTCAAAGCGGCCAAAGAGGAATTTGACAAAGCCACCGCCGGGAGCAAGTACCTCTGCCCCATCCCCGACGAAGTCCCTGTTCCGTAACCCCACAAATTCAAAAGGACCGGCCTATGGGCCGGTCCTTTTTCTTATTCCATCGGTTTGGTCTGAGGAGCATTCCCCCGCCGGAGGTAGGTCAGTTCGACAATGCCATTCTCCGCCTTGGTCTCCGCCAAAGCTAAGGGGATTGTGGAAAATCCCCCTTGGAAAAGGGGAATCCCTCCCCCCAGCAGCACCGGCAGGATGGAAATTTGGAACCGGTCGATAAGGCCCCTCTGAAGGAGCTGCCCAGCTAGGTCCGCGCCGCCGCAGACCCAGATGTCTTTGCCCGGCCGGGCAAGCAGCTCCCGCACCACTTCCCCTGCATCCCCACAGTGGAAGGTGATTCCCTCCTGGTTGACAGCCTCCCGATGGGTGAATACATGGCAGTGGAGCCCTGGATACGGCCACTCCCCTGGGGAGAGTTCCTCGGTCACCTGATGGTAGGTTGTGCCGCCCATCAGAATTGTGTCCACCTGCTGGAGAAACTGGGCATATCCCAGGTCTCCCAAATACTCTGGGTTCTCCCCAACCATCCAATCCACACCGCCGTGTAAATCGGCGAGATAACCGTCCAAACTCATCCCCAGGTATAATACCACCTGCCGTTTCATTCTGCCATTCCCCTTCCTCACCGGACTACAACTGCCCCCAGAACCCCGCCGATCCCTTCCTGGATCAAGAGATCTGCCCGATGGTCCAAGGGCGTGGCCGATTTATTGATCACCACAATGGGCCCCCCCTGATAATATTGAAGAAGCGCTGCCGCCGGATACACCGCCAGGGAAGTCCCCCCCCACGATGAGGAGGTCGGCCCGCTCCAACGCTTCCACCGCCTTTTGAACGGTGGCGCTGTCCAGGGATTCCTCGTACAGCACTACATCCGGCTTGACGATTCCGCCGCAGCTGCACCGGGGAATCCCCTCCGACTCCAGGATGAACCGGGCGTCATACCCTTTCCCGCAACGGGTACAATAGTTGCGGTGTACCGACCCGTGGAGCTCCAGCACTTTTCGGCTGCCCGCCAGCTGATGCAATCCATCGATGTTCTGGGTCACCACAGCCAGCAGTTTTCCCGCCTGCTCCAGTTCCGCCAGCTTTTTGTGGGCGGCGTTGGGTTTGGCATCCAGATAGAGCATCCGGCTGCGGTAAAAGGCAAAGAACTCCTCCGGGTTTTCCTTGTAAAAGTGGTGGCTGAGTATCTCCTCCGGCGGGTAACGGTACCTCTGCTGGTAAAGGCCGTCCACGCTGCGGAAATCTGGCAAGCCAGATTCCGTACTCCACCCTGCTCCGCTGAATGCGACGATCCGGCTGCTTGCGTCAACAAGTTCCTGCAACTTCTCAATAGCTGTCATGGATAGCCTCCTTATCTGTCTTACAAAGTCTTCCTTACCGGATATTATAGCACAAGTCTGTGCAAGCGGGGAAATTTCTTGGTGGCTCCCCCTCTTCCCACCTGGGAAATTCCGGTAAGCACTGGGTAAAACCTTTGCCATTTGTTTGACAGGGCCATCTTTTCCCGGTATAATATGGATGGATCAAAAACCCGAAATTTCGCACTTTGGAGGTTTTTTATATGGCAAAGAAGTTTATTGTGGAAACCAGCGCAAGACATGTACATCTGACCGACGCCGACCTGGAAGTCCTGTTCGGCAAAGGCGCCAAACTGACCCCGAAAAAAGACCTGTCCCAGCCTGGCCAGTTCGCCTGTGAAGAGAGAGTGGATCTGGTCGGCCCCAAGAAAACCATCGCTCGGGTGAGCGTCCTCGGCCCCACCCGTTCCCATACCCAGGTTGAGGTTTCCCTGACCGACGCCCGCACCCTGGGGGTTACCGCTCCTGTCCGCGAGTCCGGTGACATCGCCGGCAGCGGCGCTATCACCCTGGTTGGCCCTGCCGGCCAGATCGAACTGACCGAAGGCGTCATCGCCGCCAAGCGCCACATCCATGCCGACCCCGCTTCCGCCGCTGAGATGGGCGTCAAGGACAAAGATATTGTCAAGGTAAAACTGGACACCGAGGGCCGCGCCCTGATCTTTGACGACGTGGTCGTCCGGGTCAGCGACAAATACGCTCTGGCAATGCACATCGACACCGATGAGGGCAATGCTGCTGCTTGCTCCGGTGAAGTTTTTGGTGAGATCGTCAAGTAACTTTTTCTTCTAGTGACTGTAAAACAGCAGACCGCGCACCGCGGCCTGCTGTTTTTTCTTTCCAGAATCCACAAAAAATTCAAACAGACCTGCTATCCTAAAACCTGGAGGTGGTATCCCATGAAACGCATTTTGATTGTGGAGGACGAACCGGAAATCGGGGAATTTTTGCTGGCTTACCTACAGCAGGAGGGGTATGAGGCCGTTTGGGCCGGCGATGGCATGGAGGCAGTGGATGCCTTCCACCAGGCCCCCTTCGACCTGATCCTCCTGGACATCCTGCTGCCTAAAATAGATGGGTTTGGTGTGTGTGAACTGATCCGGCGGGAATCTCAGGTTCCCATTGTGATGCTCACCGCCTTAGACGGGGAGGAGGAGCAGATCAAAGGCTTTGACCTGGAGGTGGATGACTACGTGACCAAGCCCTTCTCCATCCCAATCCTGTTGCGGAAAATCCGGGCGGTGCTGCGCCGGTCCGGCGGGGAACCCGGGTCCGATTGCCTGCGGTACCGGGGGCTGGAACTGGACCTGGACGCCCGGGAATGCCGCCTTGGCGGGGTGCTTCTCGACCTGACCCAAAAGGAATTCGACCTGTTGACCGAGCTGATCCACAGCCAGGGCCGGGTTCTTACCCGGGAAGTTCTGTTGGGCAAGCTGTGGGGCTACGATTTTTTCGGGGATGAACGGATTGTGGACAGCCACATCAAAAACCTGCGCAAAAAACTGCTGGGGCTGGACTGTATTGAAACGGTGAGGGGGGTAGGCTATCGTGCTGCGAAAGAAAATTGAAAGCAGCCTCACTCTTCGGATCTTCTGCATCACCTGCCTGATGCTGCTGGCCGCCAGTGCAGTCACCTATGGGATCGTCGCCTTGGCCACCCCCTACACCTATGTCACCATCCTTTCAGACCAACTGATGGAAAAATCCCACGCCTTGGTGGCGGATCTGGAAGAGACCACCTTGAGGGAGAGCGGCCCAGTGCTGGATGGCTTTATCCGGGATACCCAAGCAGAGGTCACCATCTTCGGCCCCGACGGACAGGCGGTCGACACTGGTTCCCGCTTGGCTGCTAGGCTACATGAGGATGCAAACACGGTGGCGATCACATCGGTGGAAATCCAGGATGTGCAGGTCACCAAGGGCAAAGCCGCCATAGAAGAAGGAAGCCTCTCCTCTTATTCAGTGACTACAGAGAATTTGACCTATCCCTTTTCCTTCGCTGGGGAGGAGGGGGAATACACCGTCCACATCTCCCCTAGGGTCACCAAAGCCAACCAGACGGTCCAGGCCCTGGGCCGGGTCGCTCCTTGGCTGCTGCTCTGCATGGTGATTTTCTCCCTATTTTGCTCCCTTTTCTATTCCAGGTGGATCACCCGGCCCATTGTGCGGCTCAGCGGCATCTCCCAAAAGATGGCCGACCTGGACTTCGGCTGGACCTGCGGCGAAACCCGTCGGGATGAAATCGGGGTATTGGGCCGCAGCCTGGACCAACTTTCCAACCGGCTCTCCGCCGCCTTGGGGGAGCTGCGCTCGGCAAATGCCGCCTTACAGGAGGACATCCGGCGGGAGCGCCAACTGGAGCAGCAGCGGCTCGCCTTTTTTTCCGCCGTCTCCCACGAGCTGAAAACCCCGGTCACCATCCTAAAAGGGCAGCTCACCGGCATGCTGGAAGGGGTGGGTGTCTATGAGGACCGGGATAAATACCTGGCCCGTTCCCTCCAGGTCACCGCCCGAATGGAAGGGTTGGTTCAGGAGATTCTGACCGTCTCCCGGATGGAATCCTCCGGGTTTGCCCTCCAAACGGAGCCCTTGGACCTGGGCCGCTTGGCTGGGGACCAGCTGGCTTTGGACAGCGATTGGATGGAGCTCAAGGGCCTGCGCCTGGAAAGCGACCTTCCCCAAGGGAAGGTCATCTTGGGGGATCCCGCTCTTCTGGGCAAAGCGCTGGGGAACCTCATTTCCAACGCCGTGAATTATTCCCCTGAAGGGGCCGACATCACAGCGGCACTATGGGCGGCTGGGGGAAGGGTGGTCTTCACCTTGCAAAACAGTGGCGTTTCCCTGCCCCAGGAGGCCATCCCCCACCTGTTTGAAGCCTTTTACCGGGTAGAACAGTCCCGCAACCGGAGCACCGGCGGCAGCGGCCTGGGTCTCTACCTGGTTAAAATGATCCTCGACCGCCACGGGGCTGACTATTGGATAGAAAACACCTCCGGCGGGGTAACGTTTACCATGTCCTTCCCCGCCGCGCCGGAAACTCTGGTGGCTTCCTTCCCCAAAACCGCCCAACCCCAGGAGGCAGTCTCAAAGAGGGCATAAATCCAAGCAGGGCTCCCCGATGGGGCCCTGCTTCTATTTCTGCCTTGCCAAAAAGGCAACTTCCCCCCTTTTAAAAATCTAGTTGCATTTCATTTTAATGCATGGTACGGTTGGGATAGGATGCATCCGCTCTACACCGAAAGGGGAACTGCAATGAACCTTCACCTGGAAACCATTCCGCCCTGCCCTGTCGCAAAGATGGGGCGAACCGGACCCTACGGCGCCGAAAATGCCGCACTCATGGAGAAAATGAAAAGTTGGGCCCGGCTCCACAGCCTGATGGGGGCGGATTCCGTCCTCTATGCCATCGCCTGGGACAATCCCCAGACCACTCAGCCGGAGGACTGCCGCTACGATGTCTGCCTCGTCCTGCCACAGGGCCTTCTCCCACCAGATGGGGACATGACTTTGGGGCGGATTGCCGGCGGCCGATACGCCGTCGCCGTCCTTCCCCATACCCCGGAAGGAGTGGCAGAAGGCTGGGACCAGCTCTTCCCGGCCCTCTCCCAATTGGGGGTCCAGCCCGACCCATCCCGCCCTATTTTGGAGCGATACGCCGCCCGGATGATCCAATCCCACCAATGCGAACTCTGTGTGCCCATCCTCTGATTGCCCCTGTAATCCCCCCTCCCCGGAATGAAAAACATTCTGGGGAGGGGGGATTGTTTTTTGGGCATCCATCTCCACCAAAACTCCACACTCCCTCCAAGGATGCTCCAAATTGAATTGATAGACTGGGGACAGCAACCATTCAAAGGAGGAAACATCCATGCAGATTTCCATCGACCACCTGAGCATGACCTATCCAACCGGCAAACAGGCCCTGCAAGACGTGACCCTCTCTTTGGAGAGCCCCAGCCTCGTCGGACTCTTAGGCCCCAACGGGGCAGGCAAATCCACCCTGATGAAGCTGTTGGTGGCAGGGCTTCTCCCCACCTCCGGCTCCATCCAGGTGGACCGACGCCCCCTCCTGCAATGCGAAAGGGAGCTGAAGGCCAAACTGGGATATCTGCCCCAGACCTTCGGCCTTTATGAAGAGCTGACTGTCTGGCAGTTCCTGGACTATATGGCGGCCCTCAAGGGGATTGAAGACAGCACCGGTGCCATTGCGCGGGCCATCCGGGATACCAACCTGGAAGAGAAGAAAAAATGCCGGATCCGCTCCCTCTCCGGCGGGCAGCGCCAGCGGGTGGGGATCGCCCAGGCCATCTTAGGGGATCCCTCCTTCCTGATCTTTGACGAGCCCACTGTCGGCCTGGACCCGGAGGAACGGATCAACTTCCGCAACCTGTTTTCCCGCATTGCCCAGGATAAAATCGTCCTTCTCTCCACCCATATCATTGAGGATGTACAGTCGGTCTGTAACCAGCTGATCGTCATTGACAAAGGCCGCATCCTCTTCACCGGGGCCCCGGCCAGGTTGATTCAAGCCGCCCAAGGTCACGTGGGAGTGTTTGAAGAGGCCGACCGCCGGGAGGAGGAAGGCTTTTCGGTCACTGCCCGAGTCAACACCTCCTGTGGAGTTTCCTGCCGGGTAGTGGCGGTCCAGCTCCCCCCCTTTGCCCAGCCGGTGGAACCCACTTTGGAAGACGCCTATATGTACTGTGTGGCGCAAGGGGGGATTCGATGAGCCGGTTTTCCCTTTTCCGGGTGGAATTTTCCCGCCTGCTCCGCAGCCCCAGCTGTTGGCTGTCCACAGCTTTGACCTCCCTTGGCCTATTGGGGGGATTCTCTTATCAGGGGTCTACCACCATGGCCAGCATGTACCTTGCCCAGCAGCTGCGTTCCGCCACCTTGGTAGGGACGGTAGTCTTTTCTATCTTCACTCTTTATGAATTGAGCCGGGTGGAGCGAAACATCACCGACAGCATTATCTCCCCCCAAAGGCTTGCTTCCGTGCGGCTTTTGGGCATTCTGTGCGCCTCCCTTCTCACCACCTTCCTCACCGCGGCTCTCTACCTGCCCTATGCCGCTTGGAAACTGGGGGGTGTTTTTTCCCTTTCCGACTATCTTGCGGGATTTTTGCTGTTCCTCCTCCCCGCCCTTTGCTTTAGCGCCCTGCTCAGCGCCTCCTGCTACCAGATTGTGCGCCGGGCGGATGTTAGCTTTCTTGCGGTGCTGCTCTTCCTCATTCTTTCTCGCAGCGATCCCTTCCAGAACAAATTCCTCTGGCAGTGGTGCCTGCCCATGCTTCCCGCCCTCTCCGACGATTTCAGCAATGTGCTGGTCTTTCGCACCGCCGCCTACTCCCGGTTGGTATGGCTGCTATTCTTCCTTGGGCTGTGGCTTCTCTCCCTCCTCTGTGTCCGGCGATATGGCAAAGGCTTCCTTGGCTCCTTCCTACAGGGGCTACGGCAGGGGATGCTCCCCGCCTTGGCCGTTCTCCTCTTCTCGCTTGGCGGGATACTCTGGACGAGCCAGCCCTTTTTCGACAACTCCCCTGTGGACTGGATGGCAGTACAAGAGATAGACCACACCCAGGAAGGGCTATCCCTCCTGGGAACCCAGGTGGAAATCCGCGCGGTTAGCGACTGGGTTGGCAGGATGGACGGCTTTGCTACCTTCCAGATTCAAAACACCACCGGCCGGGAGCAGCCCCTCTACTTCTCCCTCAACACCGGATACCAGGTCAGCCGGGTCATCGCCAACGGGGTGGATATCCCCTTCGAAGACTTGGAGGACGACCTGATCAAACGGCGCACCTTGCGCTGTACCCTCCCGGCGGAGGAGCGGGTCGCCCTCCGGGTGGAATACGGCGGCGTCCCCCAGCTGTGGAATATCTCCCAAACGATGCTTAGCGGGGATTTGGTCAGCCGGGAAGAGGTTCAGCTCAATGGCACAGCCTTTTCCCCTGTCCCAGACCTGCTCATCGCGGGGGATACCATCCCTTTCCAAGCACAGATCACCCTGCGGGACAACCTGACCCCGGTGGCCTCTGGATTCCCCTCCCAGTTTCTACGGAATAACGGCGACGGCACCGCGACCTGGCTGCTCCAGGACCGCGGCGTCAATTCCATGACGGTATTCGCCGCCGATTACGTCAAGGTGGACATCAACGGAGGCGGCATGGCTATTGAATTCTACTACAGCCAAAAACACCAGCAGCAGATGACTGAGCTGGGCGCCATCGATGCCTTGGAAGCCGCCATCCGTTACTGCACCGAGCACTACGGTATGCGGGCCTTCCCTGAAGACCGGCCCTTTAAAATCATCCAGACCACCGAATTTTTATTTGGAGGGTTCGCTAAGCAGAACATCAGCGTCATCAGCGAAGCCAGCTTCACTGCCAACAACCTCTCCAACCCGGAAAAGGGGGCTAGTGGCGCAGAAGTGCTCGCCCATGAGATCATCCACCAGTGGTGGGGGCTGGGCGCCCAGCTAATGGATCCGGAGGACCCCTATTGGACCGATGAAGGGATCACCACCTACACCACCTACCGGCTGATGAAGAAGGAGAGGGGCCAGGATTATGCCGATCAGCACTACCTGGACATCTGGGAACGGGACATCGCCCACAACCAGAACAACTTCTACATCCGCCACCCCGAATACCTGGGGGCCCTGCGGGAGGAGTACCGGGTACAGCTGGAGTCGGAGACTCAGAGTATCATGTGGTACAGCGGTTACGCCCGGATGTTTGCCCGCGCTGCAGAACTGCTTGGCGGGGACGAAGCGTTGGACCAAGTCCTCTCCCACCTGTATCAAAATGGGGGAACCGAGATGCCCCCCTACATCACCCAGCAAGATTTTCTAGATGCCTCTGGGCTGACAAAGGAGGATTTGGGCCTTGCGTAAAATTTTTTATTACCAGTGCCGCCGGCTTCTATGCAACAAATTATTCTGGGGCTTATTGGCAGTAACCCTGTGGTACAGCCGGGAGGTGCTGTACGGCACAGTCATCCGGGGGGTGTGCAACACCGCGCCCTTTTCCCCCTGGAGCTTTGGGTATTACCTTACACTTCTTCTCCCCTTCCTCTGTGCAGCGGAACTGTTCTTCCTCTCCTTCTACACCTCCCCAGCGGAGAGGCGGGTGGAGGTACTCGCCAGCGCCACCCCTGTCTCCCCCAGGCACTATTCCTTCTCCCGATGGGGGGCATTGGCGGTAGGAACCGGACTTTTGACCCTTCTCATCCTCTTGATGGCCGGAGCCTTCTACGCCCGGATGTTCCGTTGGGACAGCTTTGGGGAACTCCTCGCCCCAGCGGTTTTTGTCCTGGTCCCCGCCCTTCTCTTCTTTTTGGGGGCGGGATGGTTTCTGGGAAACCTTCGCCACGTCCTTCTCTACCCGCTCATCGCCTTGCCTTTCTTATGTGCCTATCTCCCGCTGCCCCGCTGGCTCGACCCAGTAGGGGGGCGCTTCTTCCTCACCTATCCCCTGGAATTGGGGGTACTGGATCCCGGCTTCTCCCTCCCGCCGGATGTCTTGTGGGGCAGGGTGGGACTGAGTACCCTCGGCCTTCTCCTCCTCTTCCTCACCCGGAAAAAAAGAGGGTAACCGTCAAAAATCCCCTGGCCCTTTTTTAGGGCCAGGGGATTTTTATAGAGAGGCTTCGGTTTTTCTATTGCGCCCAAAACCCCACGGGTGTGGTGGATAAAAAAGGAGAGGACGCCAGCCAAGGCCGATTCATCCAAATCGAATTTGCTGTTGTGGTGGTTGCTCGACCCGTCCACCTGGGGAAGGATGTCGCAGTCCAGGAATAGGGGGCTTCTTCATCCGACCGGGACCATGGCCAGATATGGGTATTGATCCCCACCTTTTTCCCTCTGTATCATAGGCCAATTTCTCCTTACCCGTTGATTCTTGGCATGGCATCAGAACTGCCAAATAGATCATGGGAGCCGGCACGCGCTGGCTCCCATGGCAGATACTTATTTGGTGAGTTTTCCCAGTGCGTCCACCGCAACCTGGGCATAGAATGCGACGCCGATTTCCAGCGCCTCTTCGTCGATCTCATAATGGTCGCTGTGGCCGGGCCACTCGCCGCCCACGCCCAGCCGGAAGAAAGCGCTGGGTGCATACTTGGTATATTCGCAGAAATCCTCTGCACCCATGGCAGGGCTGTTGTGGGTGACCAGCTGAGGGTCGGTGACTTTGCGGGCTGCCTCAAAGCCCAGTTCCACCATGTTCTCCTCATTGACCAGCACATCGGTGAGCACATCGTACTCCACCTCGGCGGTGCAGCGGAAGGTCTTGGCGGTCTCCTCGCAGATTCTCTTGAGAACCACGGGGATCTGTTCGTGGACTTCCCGGCTAAAGGAACGGATGGTGCCCTCCATCACTGCCTCACCGGAAACGATGTTGAACCGGCTGCCGGAATGGATGGATCCCACGGTGACCACCAAGGTATCCATAGGGCTGAACTCCCGGCTGACCATGGTCTGGAGATTCAAAATCATGGCAGAGGCACAGACCGTAGCGTCCATGCCAGTCTGGGGATATGCGCCATGGCAGGCTTTGCCTTTGACGGTGATCTTAAACCGGTCGGCGGCGGCGGCAATCCCGCCGGGATGGCACTGGAGGGCCCCCACCGGGGTCTGTACCGAGCAATGGATGCCAAAAGCGGCGTCCACCCCTTCCATGCCGCCCTGGGCCACGACAGCCTTAGCGCCTTTGCCCACTTCCTCAGCGGGCTGGAACAAGAACCGGACGGTGCCAGGCAGCTCGTCTTTCATGGAGTTGAGAACCTTGACTGCCCCCAGCAGCATAGCAGTGTGGGCATCATGGCCGCAGGCGTGCATAAAGCCGTCGTTGACGCTTTTAAATGCACAACCGGTTTGCTCCTGGATGCTCAAAGCGTCCATATCCGCCCGCAGCGCCACTGTTTTGCCCGGCTTGCCGATCTCGGCGATAAGGCCGGTGGGCTCCAGCCGGCGATAGGATACCCCCAGCTCATCCAAGGCGGCAGCCACCTTGTCGGTAGTGCGGAACTCCTGGAAACTGGCTTCCGGATGCATGTGGAGGTCGCGGCGGAAGGCAATGGTTTCATCTTTGATCTGATGGGCTTTTTCTCGCATGACGTTCATAGGTCAGTCCCTCTTTCTTTTTATCCCCGCCCTGTTTCTCTTTCTCGGTTCGGGGTGATATATGGCCCAACTGCCGGCCAAAATTGACAAGGCAGAGGAAGGAAATTCCCCCTCCTCTGCCCTGCAAAACCGTCTTATTTGGAGAGTTTCTCCAGTGCGTCCAGGGCTACCTGGACATAGAAAGCCACGCCGGTTTCAAAGGCGTCCTCATCCGCTTCGTAGTGGTCGCTGTGACCGGGCCACTGGCCGCCCACACCCAAGCTGAAGAACGCCGCAGGGGCGTATTTGGTGTATTCAGAGAAGTCCTCGCCGCCCATGGCCTGGGCTTTCAAACCAATGTGCTCTGCGTCAGTGATCTTGGCTGCGGCCTCCAGGCCCAGGTCGATCATCTCTTTGTCGTTGATCAGCACTTCGGTGATGGCGTCGTAATCCACCTCAGCGGTGCAGCGGAAGGTCTTGGCGGTCTCCTCACAGATTCTCTTGAGAACCACAGGGATCTGCTCGTGAACTTCCCGGCTGAAGGAGCGGATGGTGCCCTCCAGGACAGCCTCTCCGGAAACGATGTTGAACCGGCTGCCGGAGTGGAAGGAACCTACGGTGACCACCAGGGGATCCATGGGGCTGAATTCCCGGCTGACCATGGTTTGCAGGTTCATAACCATAGCAGCACCGCAGACAGTAGCATCCATGCCGGTCTGGGGAGCTGCGCCGTGGCAGGCCTTGCCTTTGATGACCACAGAATAGCGGTCGGTGGCGGCATGGCTGGGGCCGTAGCAGGCCAGCAGTTTGCCAACAGGGGTCTGGACAGCGGCGTGGATACCGAAGATGGCGTCGACGCCGTCCATACCGCCCTGGGCGCAGACAGCCTTGGCGCCTTTGGCGACTTCCTCACCGGGCTGGAAGATAAAGCGGATGGTGCCGCTGAACTGGTCTTTGATGGAATTTGCAATCTTCACGGCGCTCAGCAGCATGGAGGTGTGGGTATCATGGCCACAGGCGTGCATGATGCCGTCGTTGATGCTCTTGAACTCGTAGTCGGTTTTCTCCTGGATGCTCAAGGCGTCCATGTCAGCCCGCAGGGCGACGATCTTGTCGGAATTGGATTTGGTGCCTTTGACCTCAGCAATAACGCCGGTGGGGTCCAGACGGCGGTAGCTCACGCCCATGGCGTCCAAAGCAGCGGCCACCTTATCGGTGGTGCGGAACTCCTCCATGCTAGGTTCGGGGTTTTTGTGCAGGTCGCGGCGGAAGGCGATGGTCTCCGCCTGTAGGTTATGTGCCATTTCTCTGATGTTGTTCATTGGTAATCCCTCTCTCTTTATCTCTGTCTATGGGTGGATAGGTTTTTATTTATTATAGCGAATCAACTTGCAAAAGTAAAGGATAAAGTGGGAATATTCCGCAGTTTTTCCATGGATATCCGGTAAACTTTTGGAGAAGTTGGAAAACTGCGTCCCCAGTCTTAGAAGCCGGCAATCCATTTTCTTCTGCGCAAATTCCCCAAAAGGCCCCTTTTCCCCTTTCCATTTTGCCAAATTTGCCGTATACTGGGGAAAGAGATGACCACCCCACTTCACATGAGAAAGGACCCGGCCGATGGAACAACAACAAGAACCCCAGTTTTCCCGGGAGGAAAGCGCCAACCGCATCAGCCGGCTGATCGCCAAAATATCCCGCGTCCATTGCAACTGTGTCAACGAGCGGCTACAGCCCCTCGGGCTGACCAATCTGACCTCCACCCACTTGATCAACATTCTGCGCCGCCCAGGGATGAGCCAAAACGAGTTGGCTTGCCTCCTGTCGGTGAGCAAGGTCATGGTGTCCAAAACTTTGAAACAGCTGGAACAGGAAGGCCTTATCACCCGCATTCCTGACCAGGAAGACAAGCGCCTCGTGCACCTGTATGTGACCCCCAGGGGGGAAGAGCTGGCCCAGGAGAGCATCGCCATCCAGCGGGAGATCACCTGCCTGGCTGCCAGCACCCTCACCCAAGAGGAGTGCATCTGTGTGGAAAACAAGCTTAATGAGGTATTGGAGCACCTTTCTTCCCTCATGGAAAAAAACCGCTGATCCTGCGGGCATGAAAAAAATCCCCGTCTCCCAATTGGGAGGCGGGGATTGCTTTGTATTCCATCGTTTGCCCTAGGCTTTCCAAACCTGGCGGAGGACCCGCAGGGCGTTGCCGCCTAACACCTTTTGGATGTCGCTGTCGCTGTAGCCGTGTTTGACCAGCCAGCGCAGGGCGTTCCACATGGCCTCGGTGGGGTTCTCCATCCCCTTGACATAGGGGACTTCTTTGTAAGAGACATCGCCTAATATCACCTTGGTGGAGAGGGTTTTGGCAAAGGCGTGGTGTACCCCCACATGGTCGCCGAACATGGTGTCCGGGCCAAAGCCAACGTGGTCGATACCCACCAGGTTTGCCATGTATTCAAAGTGTTCCATCACCGATTCCAGGTCATGGGTGTTGGCTGTATGGGTCATGGTTGTGTGGGGCGCGGCCTCCACACAGACAAGCCCCCCTTTCTCCGCGATGGCTTTGAGCAGCCGGTCGTCGCAGAGGCGTTTGCTGTCCCACAAAGCCCGGGCGCCCACATGGCTGCCCACAATGGGCTCCTTGGAGAAATTGGCCGCATCCAGGGCGGTCTGGGGCCCGCAGTGGGAGATATCGATGAGCATCCCCACCTTGTTCATCCGCTCCACACAGACCTTGCCGAAGCGGGTGAGGCCGCCGTCGTTTACCTCTTTGATGCCGCTGCCCAGGGCGTTCTGCTCCGAGTACACAAGCCCCAGAAGGCGCACCCCCAAGCCGTAGAGGATGTCGATGCGGTCGGGGTCATTCTCAATGGGGGCAGCCCCCTCGATGGCGGCAACCCAGGCGATCTTCCCCTCCCGGTGGGCCCGCAGGATGTCTTCGGTGGTGCGGCAGTGGATGAGGAAATCCTGGTGGGCGATGTCGCACAGGCGCATGCCCAGGTCGTGAAGGATGTCCTGCCACTTCCATCCCCATTTGGAGGAGATGGTGTTGAGGCCATCCATCATGTTGTCGAACACACAGTCCAGGCAGGAATGGGAAAGGGCCTCATAATCCGAGACGTTGCGGCCGCTTCGATTGTAATCGCCGATTTCCTTCTCGGTCATGTTTTTGGGGAAGCGGACCAGGTGGTCATGAAGGGAGATGATGACACTCTCCTTGGCCAAGCGGCGGACCCGCTCCTCCTGGTTTTCATCCAAGGGTAGGCGGTACTCCCCTGCCCAGTTCCACTCTTCCAGGGAAAAAGGCTCATAATCTTTGCCCGCCTCCAGATAGGAATAGGGCTGGTAACCTTGATATGCGGTTTTAATACCCATTGGGTTCCCTCCTCATTATTTAGACATCTTATCCAGGATGGCGATGATCTCATCCACCTTCTCTTCTGCATCCCCCGTCTCAAATGCGTCCTTGACGCAGTGGGACATGTGGGCCCGGATGATCTCCTTGTTGGCTTTGCGCAGGATGGATTCGGTGGCCAGCAGCTGGTTGGAGATGTCCACACAGTAGCGGTCCTCCTCCACCATTTTCAAGATGCCGTCCATCTGCCCCCTGGCTGTTTTCAGAAGCCGGGTGATTTTGTCTCGGTCTGCTTTCATGTTGTATATTCCCCTTATATATTACTCTAGGCCGACCACTTCATAGCCCGCTTCGGTGACGGCGTTTTTCAGGGTCTCGTCGCTCACCTCTTTGGAGAGTTGGATGTGGGCGGTTTTGGCTTCCAAATCCACCTTGGCGGTGACGCCATCGATGGCGTTCAGGGCTTTTTCCACCCGGCCGGAACAGTGGGCGCACATCATGCCTTCAATCATCATGGTCTTTTTCATAGCAGTTTCTCCTTTTTCTTCCGTTGTTTCTATTATGGTGTGGGTTTCCACCACAGCCTCAGTTGCCTTCAGCTGCTGGTTTTTATGGAACTTGGGTTTGAAGAGCTTGAGCCGCAGGGCGTTGGAAACCACGCAGACCGAACTCATGCTCATGGCGGCGGCGCCAAACATGGGGTTCAGCTTCCAACCGAAGGAGTTGAAGAATACGCCGGCGGCAAGCGGGATGCCGATGGAGTTGTAGAAAAGGGCCCAAAACAGGTTCTCCTTGATGTTGCGGATGGTGGATTTGGACAGCTGGATGGCGGTGACCACGTCCAGAAGGTCGCTCTTCATCAGCACGATGTCGGCGGATTCGATGGCCACGTCGGTGCCTGCGCCGATGGCGATGCCCACGTCCGCCCGGGCCAGGGCCGGGGCGTCGTTGATCCCGTCGCCCACCATGGCCACTTTACGGCCTCCCTCTTGGAGGGCGCGGACCTCCTTCTCCTTGTCCTGGGGCATCACTTCGGCGATGACCTTTTTGATGCCCAGCTGCTTCTGGATGGCGGCGGCAGTGCGCTT
Source organism: uncultured Merdimmobilis sp. (assembly GCF_902471145.1). Lineage (NCBI taxonomy): Bacteria > Bacillati > Bacillota > Clostridia > Eubacteriales > Oscillospiraceae > Merdimmobilis > uncultured Merdimmobilis sp. Next base: position 210,354 of record NZ_CABRJC010000002.1, on the reverse strand, counting down.
GTTGTCGCCGGTGAGCATGACCACGTCAATGCCCATGGCGTCCAGCTCGGCAATGGCCGCCGCACTGGTGGGTTTCACCGTGTCAGCCACGGCGATGAGTCCCAGCACCTTCTCCTGGGAGGCGAAGTAGAGGGGCGTCTTGCCCTCCTGGGCGAGGCGTTCCTCCTCCTTGGCAAAGCTGCCTGCGGGGATGCTCTGGGCCTCCATCAGGCGGCGGTTGCCGGCGTAGTAGAGGGCTCCGTCCATCCGGCCGGAGATGCCCTGGCCCGCGGTGGCGGTGAAGCCGGTGGTGGGGGCAGGCTCAATGCCGCGCTCTTTGGCGCCCGCTACAATGGCTTCGGCCAAGGGGTGCTCCGAGGGCTTCTCCAGGGAGGCTGCCACTGTCAGCAGCTGCTCCTCGCTGACCCCAGCGGCGCAGACCAGGTCGGTGACCCGGGGCTTGCCTTCGGTGATAGTTCCGGTTTTATCCAGCACCACAGTCCCGATGCTGTGGGCCACTTCCAGCGCCTCGGCGGATTTGATCAAAATGCCGTTCTCCGCCCCTTTGCCGGTGCCCACCATGATAGCGGTGGGGGTGGCCAGGCCCAGGGCGCAGGGGCAGGAGATCACCAGCACCGAAATGCCGATGGAGAGGGCAAACTCGAAGGATTGGCCGGCCAGCAGCCAGCCGATGGTGGCGATAAGGGCCACCGCGATGACGATGGGCACAAACACGCCGCTGACCTTGTCAGCCATCTTGGCGATGGGCGCTTTGGAGGAGCTGGCCTCCTCCACCAGGCGTATAATCTGGGAGAGGGCGGTATCGTCCCCCACCTTGGTGGCCTGCATTTTAAAGTAACCGGATTTGTTGATGCTGGCGCCGGTGACCTTGTCGCCAGGCTGTTTTTCCACCGGGATGCTCTCACCGGTGAGGGCGGATTCATCCACAGCGCTCTGTCCTTCCAGCACCACCCCGTCCACCGGGACAGTCTGGCCGGGTTTGACGATGACCACATCGCCGGGGAGAACCTCTTCCACTGGGATCTCCACCTCCTGGCCAGAGCGCTCCACCAAGGCGGTTTTGGGGGCCAAATCCACCAGTTTGGTGATGGCCTCGCTGGTTTTCCCCTTGGCCCTGGCCTCAAAGAATTTGCCCAAGGTGATCAGGGTCAAAATCATAGCTGCCGACTCAAAATACAGGTCCATACTGTACTGGCTGACCAAAGCCATGTCCCCATGGCCCAAGCCGTAGCCGATCTTATAAATGGCATACACACCGTAGACAATGGCGGCGGTAGAGCCGATGGCGATGAGGGAATCCATGTTGGGAGAGCCTTTGAACAAGGTCTTGAACCCCACTCGGAAGTACTTTTCATTGACGATGGCCACCGGCAGCACCAGCAGGAACTGGGTAAAGGCAAAGGTGATGGCGTTCCCGTTGCCGTGGAAGAAATCCGGCAGGGGCCAGCCCATCATATGCCCCATGGAGATGTAGAACAGCGGCACCGAAAAGAGGAAGGATACGATGAGCCTCCGCTTCATGCTGTCGATCTCCGCTTTGGCGGTGTCCACCGGGCGCTCCTTGCCTTTGCCAGCGGAACTTTGTTTTTGGTGGACCACTGCATCGTAGCCCCCATCCTGCACCGCTTTGATGATGGCGTTTTCATCCACTGCGGCAGGGTCATACTCCACCGTCATATTGTTGGCCAAGAGGTTGACGTTGACCTCCTTTACACCGGGCAGTTTTCGCACGCTTTTATCCACATGGGCAGAACATGCCGAACAGGTCATGCCCATGACATCGAACTTTTGACTGGACATTCTTTCAACTCCTTTACTCCCCACCCCAGGGGGGTGTATTTTCTTCAATATATCCCCTCTTGGGGGATTTGTCAAGACCCTTTTGGGATTCTTCTTCCCCTGTACACCGTCTGCCCTCCTTGCATTCCAGGTACGCCGGTGATAAAATGGTTGTATTCGGCTTGCCCTGGTTTTGGACGGCGGCCGTCTCACTTTACGAGGATTTTGAAAGGAGGAAGGCTCCTGTGAAATACATCGCTGACGACCAATCCCTTTCCCCAGAGGCCTTTCTCACCCTGGCCAACCAGGTTTGGCCAGGCGAGTATGATCTGGAAAAGACCCGGATCGCCCTGGAAAAAACACAGAATATCACCGCCTATCAAGGGGAACGGCTGATCGGGTGCCTCCGCATTCTCTCCGACGGATATTATTTTGGCACCATCACCGAGCTGCTGGTGTTGCCGGAGTTTCAAAAACAGGGAATCGGAAGCCAACTTTTAAATCTGGCCAAAACCCACGCCCCCACGCTTCTGTACTTCGGCGCGCAGCCGGGGGTCGAACCCTTCTATGAAAAGAACGGCTGCCAAAAAGGCATGCAGTCCTATATTATCCCCAAAACCAAGCCATTCATATCCCTGTAAAGGAACAAAATGCCTTGAGGGAGCAAGAAAGGAGCTTTCCCCCTTATGCTGCAATCCATGGAAGAACTGGAACAACTGGCGAGTCAATGCCGGAACTGCAAACTTTGTGAGACCCGCAACAACGTGGTGTTTGGGGTAGGCAATCCCCAGGCGGAAATCCTGTTCATTGGGGAAGGGCCCGGTGAAAACGAGGATTTGCAGGGCGAACCCTTTGTGGGCCGCGCTGGCCAGCTGCTGGACAAGTACCTGGCAGCGGTAGACCTTTCCCGGGAGAAGAATATCTACATCGGCAATATGGTCAAATGCCGCCCGCCCAAGAACCGAGATCCTCAGCCTGATGAGGTCAGCGCCTGCATCGGCTATTTGCGCAACCAGGTGGCTATCATCCGGCCTAAAATCATCGTCTGCCTGGGGCGGATCGCCGCCCAATACATCATCTCCCCCGATTTTAAGGTCACCCGCCAGCATGGGGAATTCTCTCTCAAAAACGGGGTTTGGATGATGGGCACCTTCCACCCTGCCGCCCTTCTGCGCAACCCAGCAAACAAACCCGCCGCTTTGGAGGATTTCCAGAAGCTGCGGGAAAAAATCAATGAAGTCTGTACCCATACTTATTAAATATAACCACTGCGCTAAAATGGCCGGCCTTCCCATGTTGGGGAAGGCCGGCCATTTTCTGTTGCCACGCCGAGGAAGCCTCACAGCTCACACGGCGCGGAAGGGTCGTTTTCCCCCTGTGCCGCTCCCTTTTATTCAGCAGGGAGGCAAAAGAGAATAACGAAGTTTGGGCGGCGGCAATGCAAAACTTCTGCTTGCCATCCGCCCCGGAGCGCACCATCTTATAAAAAAGCCGACCAACCCTTAGGGCTTTATTTTCCCAAATGGACGGCTTTATCTGCATTTCAGCCGGATCAGCGCGGTTTCCCCAAATGCCCGGGGACTACCGCTGCTTCACCTTGATGCGGGGATGGAGAGACTTTGCCACCCGCTCCCCTTTGACAGTGATTTTGGCAAGCCCTTTGCACAATTCCGCCCGGTCAAACAAAAACTCCGGATGCAGCTGGGCATCCTCAGCCATTTGGCAAAACTGGGCGAACAAATCGCTGTTGGCGATGGCGTCATAATCCGACACCACCCGGATTTTAAGGTCGTAATCCAGGAAAACCAACCCCTTCTCCTCCAGGGAGGCAAGGGCGGAACCGATGGTCTTCACCTGCTCCATCGAATCATCTGAGCGTTCAATGACCACGTTGTCCAGCGCGGTAGAAACCAAGGATGACTCCTTGGTGCTGTGCAGTTCAAACCGGCCAATGGGGAAGCGGTTGCAGTCCCGCACAGCCAGGAGCAGTTCTTTTTCCAGGTGGGTCAAACCCTCCGCAATCATACTCATAGAAACACCTCTTTCTCATGGATGTTGTGCCGCAAGCCTGCACAGGCCGGTAAAAACTCCACCCAGCCTCCGCCGCAGGAAGGGCCCGCCGCCCGACAGCAATTCTGCGATTGTCACAGGTCTCCCTGTGGCTATGGTACCACGAATGCCTCTTTCTTGCAAGAATTTCCAAAATTTCCGTTGTGTCAAGGCCCAAATGGACTGAATACCATGACAATAGAATCATCAAAGGAGGAATGACCGTGTCCCTGGAACAAAATCAGGTGCAATTTTTTCTGGGAGCCAACGCCCCCCAGGGCTTTGTCTCCCGGTTCGATCAGCTGTGCCGGCAGGATTGGCGGTGCTTTATCTTAAAAGGGGCCCCAGGCCTGGGAAAATCCACCCTCATGCGCCAAGCCGCCGCCCTCTTGCAGGACCGCTGTGAAAACATCGAATACATCCTCTGCTCCTCTGATCCCCACTCGCTGGATGCTGTGCTGTTTCACGACCTGAAGATCGCCATTGCCGACGGCACCTCGCCCCATGTCATCGAGCCCATGTTCCCCGGGGTGTGCGAACGGGTGGTACAGCTCTCCGACTGCCTGGATGACGATTCCCTTTTCCAATTGCGGGACGAAATAATCCCCTTATATCTCAGTGGGATGCACACCGGCGAACAGGCCAGCCGGTACCTCAGCGCCGCCGCGGCCTTGTTAGGCGATACATACCGCATCGCCTTGGAGTGCACCGACGCCGCCAAAATTGCCCGGTTTGCCCAGCGGGTGGCCTCCCGGGAGTTCAAACGCACCGGCGATCGCAAAGGGACAGAGCATTTCCGCTTCCTCTCCGCCTTCACCGGCGAAGGGTGCGTCACCTTGGACCACACCGCCCGGCTGCTGGCCGAGCGCATCTATTTTTTGGAGGACGACTGGGGGGCCTCATCCCGCCTGCTCCTCTACCATCTGCGCACCTTGGCGTTGGATGCGGGATATGATGTCATCACCTGCCAATCCCCCCTCTACCCCGATGACCGGATGGAACACCTGTTTATCCCCCAGCTCTCTCTGGGCTTCATGAGCGTCCACTTCGGCCACCGCCCTGTACTGGAGCCTTACAAGGTGGTCAACGCCCGTCGGTTCACCGATCAGAGTGCCATTAAACTGCGCAAAAAGCGGATTTCCTTCAACCGCAAAGCCGCCCTCCAGATGTTGGAGCAGGCCACTTTGCTGCTGTTTGAGGGGATGGAGAACCACCGCTGCATCGAGGGGTACTATGCCTCTGCCCTGGATTATGAACACCTGGACCAGCTGGCCGATGGGATGCTCCGCCGGCTTGTCCGCATGGCGGATGAGGCCCTCCCCCCATTTGAAGGTTGAGGGCCCTGCCGCTAGCAGGTTTGGAGAACTTGCCGCCGTTTTGGGGGCGATCCCAAGGTTTCGGACCGTTTCCCTGTTGATTCCAAGGGCACCTTGCCCCGTTATGGCTTTGGAAAGCTTTTGATCTTCCCCCGCATCCGATACTGCCGCCCGCAGGCCGGGCAGTGGAATTCCCGGTCCAGCCGGTGGCCGCAGCGGCAGACCCAGCCCATAGCCCGGGCCGGGGTGCCCGCCACCAGTTGGTGGGCAGGGACATCTTTGGTGACCACTGCCCCAGCGGCCACCATGGCCCACCGCCCGATGGTCAGCCCAGACAATATGGTCGCATTGGCCCCGATGGTCGCCCCCTCCCGCACCAGGGTGGGAAGGTATCCACCGGGGCCTTTGGGATAGGGGGCGCGGGGGGTGCGGTCGTTGGTGAACACCGCTGACGGGCCGCAGAACACCTGGTCTTCCAAGGTCACCCCCTGATAAACCGAGACATTGTTTTGGATTTTTACCCCATTGCCCACCCGGACGCCGGGGCCCAGGTTGACATTCTGCCCCAAGGTGCAGTATTCCCCCACCGATGCCCCCGCCTGGAGATGGCAGAACTGCCACACCCGGGTGCCATCCCCTAGGACAACCCCTTCGTCCAAGATGCTGGTGGGGTGGACCATCGCCTTTTCCACAATCACATCCCCCCGATTCGGTAAACCCCAAGGAGGGCCGCACCGATCAGGGCGGCGTCCTCCCCCAGGGTTCCCCACAGGATGGGCGGCACTGCCACACAACGGCCGGACAGCATCGCCGCTGCCCGCCTCTGTAAGAGCGGTAGAAGGAGATCCCCCCGTGCGGTGCCCCCTAAGAGAATCCGCTGGGGCTGGAGCACCCGGACAAGGCCGGCGATTCCCGCCGCGGCCGATTCCACATACCGGTCCAAAGCTTGCCGGGCAGCCTCATCCCCTTCGCTGGCAGCCAGGAGAACCCGGTCAGGAGTCAAGGCCCCCTCTGCCGCCTCCATCCGGGCAACCAGGGATTCGGGGGCTTTCCTCCCCTCCCGGCGGGCCGCCTCCACTAGGGAATGAAGGGAAGCTGCGCCCTCCCAATCCTCCCAGCCGGAGGCGCCGTCGCTGACTAAAGTCATCCGCCGCTTGGCATAAGGTGGCTCCCCCAGCCGGTCATCGGCCAGGAGGGCCCCGCCCTCCCCGGTGTCGAGCAGGACCATCACCGCCGACGAGTCCCCTCGGGCCGCGCCGAATATCCCTTCGGCCAGCAGCATGGAGCCAACCCGGCTCTCCGAGAGCACCGTCCTTCCCAAGGACTCCCCTAAGCGCTCCGCTAGGGGGATATCCTCCCATCCAGGCCAGGTGAGGCGCCCATTTCCCCCAAAATCCGGGGAGCAGACCCCCAGTTCTACCACCGCCTCCCAGGGGAGCCCCTCCTCCTCCGGCAGGGCGCGGCAGAGGGCGGTCAGGTCCAAGAGGGCCTCACTGGGGCGATTTTTGTAGGAATCCAGCTGTTTTTTTCTATGTATGATCCCGTCTTGCCCCACCAAAGCCGCAGCGGTAAACTGGTCGCAAAGCTCAAGTCCGATCCGCATGTTCTCACCTCACACATGTATTTGCTGCTTCGGCCCTTTGGCCGCTGAACGGCGCAGCAAGTTTAAATCCTTGTGCTGCCAGATGGCGGTCATGCAAAAACCAAAGGCCAGCATCAGAAACACCAGGCTGTACAGCGGCGGCCACTGGGCCGAAATCATCTTGGAGGCCGTGTAAAACAGCCCCAGCCCCAAAGCCGCACATAGGTTTCTTGATCGGGTGAGTCCGGCGGTTTGCCCATCCTGCGCTTGACACTTCATACGCATGGAATCACCTCCCCGTGTTCCTTCTCATAAAGTTCCAACGATTGTTGAAAGCCGGGGGCATTCCCCCACAATGGCTTCCCACCCATTGTAACAGCTGTATTTGGAAAATTTTGTCACTCCTTTGCAGCAAACCCGCATAAAAGAGGGTTTTTTCCCTTTTGCGGGCGCTTGCCCTTAACCTGGATTTTGTTTTGGCTTCGCCGCCAAACTGCTGCACCCCTTTTTTAACAAGAGCCGATTAAAACTGTGGAAAACCTTCCCCATTCTCCTATAAAGCCGCTGAGAAACGGAAAAATTGAATAATTTGTGAATTCTCAAGGGGGTTCTGGCTGCTCCCCTTGATTTTTCCCAGCGAGGGAACTACAATAGTGTTAGCACTCAAATTATATGAGTGCCAAAATTTCACACAATTCCTTTTTCATAGAGTTTAAGAAAGGACGATCCGCCATGGAAACCAAAGAATTTAAAGCTGAATCCAAGCGCCTTTTGGATTTGATGATCAACTCCATCTACACCCACAAGGAAATCTTTTTGCGGGAGCTGATCTCCAACGCCAGCGACGCCATCGACAAGCTGTATTACCACAGCCTCAGCGGGGAGGTCAGCGGCCTTTCCCGGGACGATTTTTCCATCAACATTGCCCTGGATAAGGAAAACCGCACCATCACCATCACCGACAACGGCTGCGGCATGACCAAGGACGAGCTGGAGGCCAACCTGGGCACCATCGCCAAAAGCGGCTCCCTGGACTTTAAACAGACCCAGGAGAAGAACGACGACATCGACATCATCGGCCAGTTCGGCGTGGGGTTCTACTCCGCCTTCATGGTCAGCGACTGTGTCACCGTCACCTCCCGGGCCTTTGGCTCCGACGAGGCCTGGCAGTGGCAGTCCCACGGGGCGGAGGGCTACACCCTGGAACCCGCCCAAATGGAGGGCCATGGCACCCGGATCGTCCTCTCCCTCAAAGAGAGCTCCGAGGAGGAGAACTACGACGAGTTTTTGCAGGATTACCGGATCACCGGCCTGGTAAAACAGTATTCCGATTACATCCGCTACCCCATCCGCATGGCGGTGGAGCGCAGCCGGATCAAAGAGGGCACCGGCACCGAGGACAAGCCCGCTGAATACGAGACCTACACCGAAGTGGAGACCCTCAACAGCATGGTGCCCATCTGGCGCAAGCAGAAGAGCGAGGTCACCGATGAGGATTACAACAACTTCTACAAGGAGAAATTCTTCGACTATGAGGATCCCCTTAAGGTGATCCGCACCAGCACCGAAGGCGCCGCCACCTACGACGCCCTGCTGTTCATCCCCAGCCGGGCCCCCCTCAACTATTACAGCAAGGACTATGAAAAGGGCCTGCAGCTCTATGCCAGCGGGGTACTGATCATGCAGCGGTGTGCCGACCTGCTGCCTGACTGCTTCAGCTTTGTCCGCGGGCTGGTGGATTCCCAGGATCTGTCCCTAAACATCTCCCGGGAGATGCTACAGCACGACCGGCAGCTCAAAGTCATCGCCGGCCGGCTGGAAAAGAAGATCAAATCAGAGCTGCTCTCCATGCTGAAAAACGACCGGGAAACCTACGATAAATTCTTCAAGGCCTTTGGCCTCCAGCTGAAATACGGCCTGTACAGCGGCTACGGCCAGAACAAGGAGCTTTTGCAGGATCTGGTACTCTTCTACTCCTCTAGTGAGAAGAAGTTGGTCTCCCTGGAAGAATACGTCTCCCGCATGAAGGAGGACCAGAAATACATCTACTATGTCTGCGGCGAAAGCGTAAACCGCATCGACCACCTGCCTCAGATCGAGCTCCTCAAGGATAAGGGGTATGAGGTCCTCTACCTGACCGATGAAATCGATGAGTTCGCCCTCAAGATGCTCTACACCTACGCCGATAAGGAGTTCCGCTCCGCTTCGGACAGCGACCTGGGCCTGGAGACCGAGGAGGAAAAAGAGGAAGCCAAAAAACAGGCCGAGGAAAACAAACCCCTCCTGGACTTCCTCAAGGATTCCCTGGAGGGCAAGGTCAGCGCGGTGCGCCTCTCCCAGAAGCTGAAATCCCATCCTGTCTGCCTCTCCAGCGACGGCCCCCTCTCCATTGAGATGGAAAAGGTTCTCAACTCCCTGCCCGCCGCCGAAGAAAAGGTCAAGGCGGAGCGGGTCTTAGAGATCAACGCCGGCCACCCGGTGTTCGGGAAGCTCCAGGCCCTGTACGCCGACCCATCCAAACAGGACCGGGTAAAAGCCTATGCCGGCCTTCTGTACAACCAGGCCCTGCTTATCGAAGGGCTGCCCATCGAAGACCCGGTGGCCTTCTCCAACAGCATCTGCGAACTGATGCAGGAATAGCCGTCCCCCTCTCAAACCAAAATGCATATCCCCGGATGACAAAAGCAGCCGCTTTCTTCAAGCGGCTGCTTTTTTATATTCCCATTCCCAACCGATTCTGTGAATCCCCCACAGCTACAGGATGATGCAGATAAGGCCGCTGCATCCCTCGTTGATGATCCGCTCCACCGTCTCCTGGAGCTTGAGCCGGGCGTCCGCCGGCATGCGGTACAGCTTGTTGTGAAGCCCCTCGTTGACCAGCTCATGGAGGGATTTGCCGAAGATGTTGGACTCCCAGATTTTTTGGGGGCTCTCCTCAAATTCCTTGAGCAGGTAGACCACCAATTCCTCCGACTGCTTCTCACTGCCGACGATTGGGGAAACCTCCGTCATGATGTCCGCCCGCATCATGTGGATAGAGGGGGCGCTGGCCCGCAGTTTGACCCCAAAACGGCCCCCCTGCTTGACGATCTCCGGCTCTTCCAGAGTCAGCTCCTCCATGGAGGGCATGACGATGCCGTAGCCGGTGGCCGCCACCTCTTCCAGGGCCCCCTGGATGCGGTCGTATTCCTTCTTCACCTTGGCCAGGTTTGCCAGGCAGGGCACCAGGCCTTCCTCGCCGCCGATGTCCAGGCCGGTGGCCTCCTCCAACACCTGGTAGAAAAGCTCCGGCTTCACATGGACGCAGACCCGCGCGCTGCCGCTGCCCAGGTCAAACCGCCGCACCTGGGCGTCGTCCACCCGGGGGCAGCTGCCCAGCGAGGCGAAAGCGTCTTTGATCTGGCTGATGTGGCCGATGTTCTTGGCTGCTGAAGCGATGGCCTCAAACAGCTCCTTTTTCAGCCAATGGTCTTTGTCCAGGGAGACGATCCACTTGGGCATCTCCACCGAGATCTCCTTGACTGGGAACTGGTGGAGCACCTGGGTCAAAATTTCCCGGATGTCCTCCTCACTGAGATCCAGGCAGCTGACCGCCACAACTGGGACCTGGTACCGGTTCTCCAATTCCGCCCGCAGCTCCTGAGCCGCAGAGGAATGGGGCATGGTGGAGTTTAAAAGGACCACAAAGGGCTTTTCGATCTCTTTGAGCTCGCTGATGACCCGTTCCTCTGCTTCCTGGTACTCCGCCCGGGGGATGTCGCTGATGCTGCCGTCGGTGGTGACCACCAAGCCGATGGTGCTGTGTTCGGTGATCACCTTCTGGGTGCCGATCTCCGCCGCCATATTGAAGGGGATTTCCCCGGCAAACCAAGGGGTCTGCACCATCCGCGGCTGTTCGTTTTCTATGTACCCGATGGAACTGGGAAGGATATACCCCACACAGTCGATCATCCGTACCCGGAAGGCGACCTCGTCGTCCACCTGGATCTCCACCGCATCCTCTGGGATGAACTTGGGTTCCGTGGTCATAATGGTTTTGCCCGCCGCCGACTGGGGCAGCTCGTCAATGGCCCGCTCCCGGCGGAACTGGCTGTCGATGTTGGGCAGCACCAAGGTTTCCATAAAGCGTTTGATAAAGGTGGATTTGCCGGTCCGCACCGGCCCCACCACCCCGATGTAAATGTCGCCGTCGGTCCGTTCGGCGATGTCATGATAGATGTTGCGGCTTTCCATGCCCATACCCCTTTCCTGGCTGTTGCTCATACTCGTTTCTGCCGCCCCTTACATGGGGATGAGCAGGGAACGCTTCTCCCCGATGACCGTTCCGGTCAGCCCATTGTCCGCCAAGATCTTCTCCATAGAGGTGTTGTACCGCTTGGCGACCTCCCACAGGTTTTCCCCTGCGTCGGCAAAGTAGATGGTCAGGGAGACACTGGGATCCTTTTCCTTGGGGTGTTCCTCATCCACCGTCAAACTGGTGAGCACCGCCTCCGGCTCGGAGCAGTAGACTGGCCCGGTGATGCCGATTTCACAGCGGATCTCCGCCCGTCCGCTCCCCGAGGAGGTGAAACCCACATCCAGGATGGAGAATTCCCCCAAAAACTCCATGGGCCGCTGGCAGTCGATGTCGATCTCATGGGTGAAGGGCTCGGTTTTGTCGAAGTACTCCATCCCGCCGTCCTCCATGGAGCAGAACATGCTGATGAGCAGCCGTCCCGCCGCCGTGGCTTTGCCCGCTTCGGCGGAGAATTCCTCCCCTTGGACACGGCACCACAAATCCAGAATCCGGACGGCCCCGTCTGGCAGGTCCACCGACTCCTGGTAAACATGGCTTTCGTCCACCGCTTCGGCCAGGCGCCCCAATGAGACGGTCTTTTGCTGGCAGCTGGACTCATATTGGGTGGAATAGCAGTCGGACACCAAGGGGATGGTCTCGTTTCGATGGCAGAGCACCTTAGCTTCCAGCACCGCCTCCAATGCCAGCACCCGGGATTGGCCGTCTGGGTCAGCTTTGGGCTGGACGTCCAAGCTGGAGACCTGTAGGCTCACGATGCAGCGGGTCTGTTCCTCCATGCCATCCACATCCAGGATCTGGCTGAAGGGGACGGTGTGGTCGGTGGAATCCAATTGGTTGTCATCCCCGTCGCAGAGGTAGAAGACATGAAGCTTCAACTCCCCTTTGAGGACAATTTTGCCCGCCACCTGTTTTTTGTCGGTGATCCGGGCAAACCCACTGCACCGCAGGGGCAGCCGGATAGAGGGCTTGTCGCTGGGCAGTTCCAATTCCTCCCGCAAGGTGAAGGGGCGCACCTCCTGACCGGTGACCCGGGTGACCTCCCGCTCCTCACCGCGGGTCAAAACCCCCATTCCCTCGGCCCCGGCCACCACATCCTCTTCCCGGCAGGCGGTGACTAGGATGGAAAGGGAGATCGCCCCCCGCAGATCCAATCGCCGGGGGCTGACTGCGCGGCAGTTGAAGTACCCCACCGAGGGGGAGACACGGACTACCGGACGGCTGGAGGAGGGCTTGATCTCCACCACGCGGCTAAAGGGAATTTTATACTCGGCGCTGCGCAGGCACCCAGCATCGGATAAATAGAATACTCGGGCAGCTGCCACGCCGTCCACCGTCAATTGGCTGCCGGAAACTTGGTTCCCGGTTAAAATTGGCGTGACTTCACACCGAAGGATTTTGACAATATCTGGGCAATAATCCGGCAGCAGGGCGTCACACTCAATGGGCTGCTCCACCGTGGTGCGGCAGAGCGTTTCGTTTATGGCAACCGATTGTCTTTTCAGCTGTAGTTCCATAGGACAACCTCTCCTCTACTCAATTCTACAGCCACTATATGTCCTTCAAAAGTGGGATATGCCAACCTCTCCCTTCAATTCTATAAAAAGGGCTTGTCCTTTTCATACAAAGGGAGACAGGACGGCCCTGCCGCCCTTGCAGCATGACCGCCCCACCACCGCTACGCTGGTTCTTTTTCAATTTTGAAGATCATCCGCAAAATGCCAGCGAGGAATCTTGGGCTTTTCACCACGACAATTTTCATAGGAGCCTCCCTCCTTGGGCGTCACCGGCAACAGGCGCAGCCCATACAGATCATAAGTACACCTGCGATCACAAGCACAAACCGCAGGGAGCAGAAAAGCGCCATGACAATGCCCACCCCGAAGGCTATGGCGATTATCGCCAAGGGATTGGTATAGTATCCAAATCTTCTCGGCCGGCGGCACCGCATCGCTTTCCCTCCCATCGTTCGGTTCTGTGTACCCCATACTACGCAAAACTGGGGGAAAGGGTGCATTGGCCGCCATTTTTGCATAATAAAATACGCACTCCTGCAAAACAGGACAAGGTTTTTGGTATTTTCCACCGGAAAGTTGTTTCTATTCCCAGCATAATTACTCAGCAAAAGTCTTTTGCCTCGATATATTATGCATGGGAGAGGTGCAGAATTTATTCACCAAACAAAGAAATATTCTATATATTTATACATAAAATTTGTTATATTTTTGTTATAATGTCATATATTATCTGCACAAAAATTATTGTATTATATGAACTTCATAAAATATCGTTGACTTGTTAATAGATTTTTCATATAATATCAATCACAATGAATATAGTAAATCCAGCAAATCTAAACATGAAGGAGGACCGTCCCACCAAACAATTTTGAAAGGTTTTACTGTATGTCATGCTTATGATCGTTTTTTCAATTTAATCGTGAGGTGAGTATTAATGGAACTAGAATACTTAAAACTAGCTAATAGCCCGCTCATGTGGATATCGGTTATCCCCGCTGTCGCGCTGGTTGTTCTGCAGGCCGCAATGTTCACTAAGCGTGCTGTGTCGGATGGCCTGAAGATGGGCGTTACTAAGGAGCAAATGATGATTGGCGCCAAGAGTGCTGCCACCGCCGCCATTGGCCCTTCCATCGTTGTCGTCATCGGCATGGTTGCCCTTCTAGCCTCGGTAGGTGGCCCTGTCGCCTGGATGCGCCTTGCTTACATTGGTTCTGTCACTTACGAACTGGGCGCCGCTGATAAAGCAACAGCCGCAGTCGGCTGCCAGCTGGGTACCTCCAACATGACCGAAGAGGCTTTTGCCTGCGCTGTATGGGTTATGTGTATCTGCTGCTTGGGCTGGATCATCATCTCCGCCCTGTTTACCGACAAAATGGGTGTCCTTCGGGATAAAGTTGCCGGCAGCAACGCGGCAAAAATGGCCGTTATCAGCACCGGCGGCGGCATGGGTGCCTTTGGTTACCAGTGCTTCGACCGCGCATTCCCTATCGTCAGCAATGGCAGTTTCAGCGCGCAGACCGCTGCTGTTATTGTTGGTTTTATTGTGACTGTTGCTTTGACTTTATACGCCAATAAAACCAATGCTTCTTGGGCGAAAAAATTTGGTATGACCATCGCTATGATCGTCGGCATGATTGGCGGCACCATCTTCCTCCTGTAGTTCCAGAAAATCTGCTGTTCTGTAATCCCCATGAAATCGCGATAAGGAGTGAAACATATGGAATCCAAAACTTCTGTATTTAGAGACGAATTCCTACCATATATTATCAAATGGGGCCGCGGCCTGAACCTGTTTGGCGTTGTCCTTTGCTTCGGCCCCTGTTTGGCCTTGGCTATTCAGGGAATTGTTCCTCCGTGGGCTGGCTTGGCTGCCGGCTTGGCAGTTCAGCTTCCCTCCGTTGCCTCCGCCTATTTTTATGAGCCCATTTCCTACTTTGCTGTTTTGGGTATCCCTGGTTCCTACATGGCGTTCCTGTCCGGCAACATCGCCAACATGCGCGTCCCCTGTTCCGCCATCGCCCAAGAAGCTGCCGGCGTAGCGGAAGGCAGTGATGAGGGCACCATCATCGCCACTATCGGTATTGCCGTATCCATCATTGTCAACCTGGTTATCTTGACTGCTGGTGTTCTGGCTGGTGCTTATGTCTTCGAGCTTCTTCCCCAAATCGTGAAGGATGGCTTGAACTTGATGTTGCCCGCTCTGTTCGCTTCTATGTTAGCTAGCAATATCGTCAAACTGCCTAAACTGGCTCTTGTCTCGGTTCCCTTGTCTTTCTGTATGACTATGCTGAAGAAGACCAACGTTCTGGCCGCTTTCCTCCCCTCTTGGGCGGTTATGCCTATCGTTATTCTGACTTCCGTCTTCGGCACTATGGGCTTGGGCCTTGTGATGGTCAATAAAGGTATCATTAAAGCTTAATCACTTCTTCTCTTTTGAGTTCCACGAGAGGGGATCGCCTGGAGCGGCTACCAGGCGGTCCCCTCATTTTTATTCCCTTAAGGTCGTAAACAACCTTCTTCCTTTTACGGGGGAATTTCGAATTGGTTGTTTAAAATTCCAATCAGTACATAAAAAGCCCCCTCCCACGACGGGAGGGGGCTTTTTGTCTATCCTTCGATCTCGTACTTGCCGTTGCTTTCTTTATAAGAGGTCATCTTATGGACATCGTCCTGGCTGCGCACCAACTTGCCTTGTAGTATCTCCTCCCCCTGTGGGTTTTGAATGGAGATGGAAAGGGATTGAAGCTCCCCAATAGGTAGGTCCATGGGCATTTGCAGCCGGAAGTAGGCGTATTTGCCCTTAAATTCCTTGGTGTAGAATACAACATCCTGGAAGGTCTCCCCGGTGTCGTCGTTGGTCACCCGGAAGGTATAGCCGTCAATCCAGGATTCTTTGGCGTCGTTCTTGTTGAGCCGCAGGCCAAGCTGCAATTCCTTTTGGTCTGCAAAATAGGTGACAAAGTGGACAACCGCCCGGTCTTCCCGGAGGATGGTTTCTTCTCCCCCCAAAACATAAACGTTTTGATAGTCCTGGAACTTCTTTCCATCCTCAAAAATCAGCAGGTAGTTCACCGTTTTCTCAAAAAACACGGTGAACACCCCAACAACCAACCCCAGAACCAAGGCGAATGTAATATAGCTTTTGATCTGTTTTCTTGTCATGCTCCCACTCCTCATTGTATGTAATCTGCTCCCGCTATATCTGGGATACCATCACCAGCAATGTGCCCTTAGCCAGGGTGATGGACGCTGACGGGGCCGCAAAGTGGTTGCTCACCCCCAAGGGGAACCCATTGGTAAGCCGGGCGCCCTGAAGGGGATAGTAAAGGCCCTGGAAGGTGACCCCCTCCACCTGTTCCCCATAGGAGAACACCGAGACCGCCACCCCTTCTTCCCGGGGGAGGATGAGCGTCTCACCACCAAAGAGGAGATAGGCCCGGTCGCGGGCGCCCACGAGCCAGCCTTTCTTTCCCGCCTGCCGCAGGTACATAAGGGATTGCAGATTGGCAAAGCTGTGATCCATCCGCCCCCCCAAGGCGGCCAGGAGGAGGATCTCCTCATAGCCCCGGTGAATGGCCTCTTTGATAGCCAGCATGGTGTCGGTGTCGTCCTTGATGCTGGAAAACCCCTCAGTGGGTACCCCTTCCGGGAGATCCCCCTCATAGGAGTCAAAATCCCCCAAAATCAGGTCAGGCCGCACCCCCAGGGTTTTGGCATGGGCATATCCACCGTCACAGCAGATGAGGAAATCCCCAGGCCGTATCACATCTTGGTAGCGGCTGGGCTCCCCCAGTTCCCCTGCCGTGATGATTACACATCGTTTTGTCATTTCAATTCCCACTCTTTGATGTTTTTTGCATCCTCATACAACGAAAGATAGCTCTCATGGCGGGATTTGGGGATTTCCCCCGCCTCCACCGCCGCCAAGACCGCGCACCCTTTCTCCTTGGTGTGGGAGCAGCCGGTGAACCGGCATTTGGTCCGGTAGGGTTCAAACTCTGGGAAGCAGAGCTCCAAATCCTCTTTGAGGATCACCTGGAACCGCTCCAAATCCACCGCGGAAAAACCAGGGGTATCGGCTATGTAACCACCGCCGGGCTGCTCATACAGCTGCACATGGCGGGTGGTGTGCCGGCCGCGCCCCAGCTTTTGGCTGATTTGGGCGGTCTCAATGGAGAGGCGAGGGTCTATGCGGTTTAATAGGCTGGATTTTCCCACCCCTGTATTTCCGGTGAAGGCGCAGAGCTTGCCAGACAAAAAGGCCCGGACCTCCTCCACCCCTTCCCCAGTCTCACTAGACACCACAAACACCGGATATCCCACCTTGCGGTAAATGTCCGCCACCGGGGATGGGTCTTCCAGGTCGCTTTTGGTCAGCACAATGGCCGGGGGGATATTCTGGCATTCGGCAATGGCCAGCAGTTTATCCAGCACCAGAAGGTTGGGGAGCGGTTCACAGGAGGATACCACCAGCACCAGCAGATCCAAATTGGCCACTGGCGGGCGGACTAAGCTGTTTTTCCGGGGGAGGATCGCCACAACCTGGCCCTTTCCTTCCCCGGTTTCCTCCAGCTCCACCCGGTCCCCCACACAGGGGCTGATTTCCTGCTTGCGGAACAGGCCCCGGGCGCGGCATTCCACCTCCTGCCCCTCCCCGGTTTTCACATAGTAAAACCCGGAGAGGGCCCGCACAATCAATCCTTCTTTTGCCATCCGCTGCCCTGCTTTCTATTCAAAATCGTTGTTGTAGGTTTTGGTCTTGTCATAGGTTCCCTCGTCGAAATCGATGGTGTAATCCTGGTATTTCTTTTCATCTACCAAGATCTGCACCTTGGCGGTTCCCTCCCCTTCAAAACGGGGCTGCCAGGTGCGCACCTCGCTGGGATCGAGGAGTTCCTCATGAAGGAGTTTGCCGTCGATGGTGGCCTGCACCTTGACCAGGCCCTCAATCCGGGGCAGCTTGACACTCAAGGTCACGCTGGGCAGCTCCCGGTCGCCGTAACTGACCACCAGGTTGACCTTGCCGCCCTGCTGGATCTCCTGCCCCTCCATCGGGTCTTGGGAGATGACCACGTCCTCCGGCTTGTCGCTGGGTTCGTGGCTGACAGTGCCCAGCTGGAGCTTGTTGGCCTCCAGCACCAGTTTGGCATCCTCCAGGCTCAAACCTGTCAGGTCAGGGGCGTCGATCATCTTGTTCTCCGCACCCTTGCTCACCTTGACGATGACGGTATCCCCTTCGGCCACCTGGCCGCCTTTACCCGGCTCGGTAATCACCACATAGCCGGCAGGCACATCGTCGTGGTAAACTTCCACTGTCTCATAGTGGAGGCCCAATTCCTTCAGTTTGGCGTAGACCTCGTTTTCCTCCTGGCTGATGTAGCTGGGCAGGGTGATCATCTTCTGGCCGCCGCTGACCTTTACCTTGATCTTGGTGCCGCTTTTCACCTTGCGGCCCGCCTTGGGGTTCTGGTCGTAGATGACCCCTTTTTCATAATCTTTGTTGAATTCGGTGGAGATCACCTCGATGGTGAATACCCCTTGGTAAGCTTCGGTGGTTCGCACCGTCTCGTATTTATTGCCCACCAACTGGGGGACCTCCACATCCGGCACAGTGGCAAAGGGGTTGTTGATTTTGAGCATCACCAGGATGAAGATGCCGCACACCACCACAAAGGCAGCGGCAATTCCGCACAGGATGGTGATGATGGAGTTGTCTTCTTCCTCCTCCTCGCCGTTGGAGGATGGCCGCTTGGAGGCGAACCTCCCTCCGGTTTTGGCCGATTTGGTTGGTTTCTTGGCTTTTTTCTTTCCAGTGCCTTTTCCAGCCGCCTGGGAGTATTTTTTCCCGTCGATAGGCACTTCATTGGTCAGGTATTTGTATTCAAATAAAATGGTGGGATTCCGTTTGAACTCGTCGATGTCCCGGAGCATCTCTGCCGCCGACTGATAGCGTTGGGAAAGATCCTTCTGCATAGCCCGCATGGTGATTTCCTCCAGCCCTTCGGGGATGGCCGGGTTGATGCTCCGCGGGCGGATGGGGGCGGACTGGATCTGCTTCATGGCCACCGAGATGGCGTTCTCCGCCTCAAAGGGTAGGCGGCCGGTGAGCATTTCAAACAGCATAACGCCCACCGAGTAGATGTCGGTGCGGGCGTCGGTGGTCTCCCCCTGGGCCTGCTCCGGGCTGATGTAATGCACCGAACCGATGGCGCGGTCGGTGAGGGTCTTGGTCTCGCTGCGGGAGAACCGGGCGATGCCAAAATCGGTAATCTTGATGGTGCCGTCGGAAAGGAGCATGATGTTCTGGGGCTTGACGTCCCGGTGGACGATGCCCTTGTCGTGGGCATGCTGCAGGGCCCGCAGGATCTGAACGGTGAAATGGACCGCTTCCTTCCAACTCAGGGCGCCCTGCTGCTCGATGTACTCCTTCAAGGTGATGCCGTCGATGTACTCCATGACAATGGACTGCATCCGGTCGGAGAAGCTGACATCGTACACCTTTACAATATTGGGGTGGGAGAGGACCGCAATGGCTTTGGATTCATTTTTAAACCGCCGGAGGAATTCCTCATTGTCCAGGTATTCCTCCCGCAGAATTTTAACGGCTACCACCCGGTTTTCAATTACATCCCGGGCTTTGTAGACGTTGGCCATTCCCCCAACGCCGATCAATTCTGTGATTTCATACCGTCCGTCCAGCCGTTTCCCCAAATATTTATCCACGGCAGTTCGCCTCCTCTCGCTCTTGTGCAATCACCACTGCGGTGATGTTATCCCCGCCGCCGCCTCGGTTGGCCGCGTCAATCAGCGGGTCTACGGCGCCCAAACGGCCGCACTCCTCCAACAGGGAGGGCAGCTGCTGCTCGCCCACATAGTTGTATAGTCCGTCGCTGCAGATGAGGAGGAGCTCCCCAGGCCGCAGGGTATATTCCATATAATCGGTGGCAAGGGTGGGCTCTACCCCCAACGCACGGGTGATGTAATGGCGCTGGGGATGGGTCTTGGCCTCATCCGGGGTGATCTCCCCCCGCTCCAGCAGGAGCTGGACCACCGTGTGATCCCTGGTCAGCTGGGAGACTTCCCCTTTGCTGTACCGGTAGGCCCGGCTATCCCCGGCGCTGAGCAGGTAGACGGTAGCCCCCAGCACCACCGCCGCGACGATGGTAGTGCCCATGCCTTTCAGCTCCGGTTTGCGGCGGGCCATGTCATGGACGGTGGCATTGGCCCCCGCCACGGCGCATTCCAACACCGATTTGATCTCCCCGGCACCGATGCCTGGCCGGATATCCCGCCCCAGCATGTTGCCGATGATCTCCACTGCGGTTTGGCTGGCCACCTGGCCGCCCCTCTCCCCGCCCATCCCGTCACAGACGACGGCGTACAGAAGGTCCGGGGAGAGAATCCGGTAGCGGAAGCTGTCCTGATTGCTTTTGCGCACTTCGCCGATGTGGGTGTCGCCAAAAATCTTCATCGCTGCTGCGCCTCCTGTTCCGCGGCCCGGCGGAGCTGTCCGCAGGCGGCGTTGATGTCGCTCCCCAGTTCCCGGCGCACGGTGGCGTTGATCCCCAACTTTTCCAGCTGCTGCTGGAACCGGGCAATGCTCTCCCGGCTGCCCCGCTGGTACCCCCGCTCCTTCACCGGGTTGACCGGGATCAGGTTGACATGGCAGGGCATCCCTTTGAGGAGGGCCGCCAGCTCCTTGGCGTCCTGGGGCCGGTCGTTGACCCCGCCGATGAGGGCGTATTCAAAGGAGATCCGCCGCCCAGTGACCCGGAAGTAATCCCGGCAGGCCTTCATCAGTTCCGCTACATTGTATTTTTTGTTGACCGGCATAGTCCGGTTGCGGATCTCGTCATTGGGGGCATGCAGGCTGATGGAAAGGGTCAGTTGGAGCTTCTTTTCCATCAGCTTGTAGATGCCGTCCACCAGGCCGCAGGTGGAGAGGGACACATGCCGTAGGCTCAGGTTCATCCCCTCAGGGCTGGAGAGGATCTCCAGGAACTGCATCACGTTGTCAAAATTATCAAGGGGTTCACCGATGCCCATCAGCACGATGCTGGCCACCTTCTCCCCCGATTCCCGCTGGGCGGCGTAAACCTCCTCCAGCATTTCGGAAGGGGTCAGGTTGCGCACCAGCCCGCCCAGGGTGGAAGCGCAGAAGTTGCAGCCCATGCGGCACCCCACCTGGGAGGAGATGCACAGGCTGTTGCCGTGCTTGTATTTCATCAAAACGGTCTCAATGCAGTTGCCATCCCGAAGCTGGAAAAGGAACTTTTGGGTCCCGTCCAGCTTGGAGACTAATTTGCGCGCCACCTTGTGCACCGTTATGTACCCCTCTTGGGCAAGGCGGTCCCGCAGCGCCTGGGGGAGGTTGGTCATCTCCTCAAAAGATGTCACCTGCTTCTGGTGCAGCCAGGAATAGACCTGGCCTGCCCGGAAGGCCGGCTGGCCCATCTCCCCCAACAGGGTTTTTAACTCCCCCAAGGTGAGGGATTTGTAATCAATCTTTGTCATCATGCCGTACCCGCTCCATGGTCGAGATGAAAAATCCGTCGGTGTCCCCTTGATGGGGGAACAAGGTCACGGTGTGGCCGGAGCTCCCCAGGGATTGGGGGAGGCGGCAGGGGGCAAAGTCCCGATGCTCCGCCAAAAAGCGTTCCACTACCCCTTCGTTTTCCCCAGGATTCAGGGTGCAGGTGGAGTAGAGGAGGATTCCCCCCTTCTTCACATAGTTTGCGGAATTGGAAAGGATGTTATACTGCAATTGGGGAATCTCCCCCAGTTCTTCTGGGTTTTTGTACTTGATTTCCGGTTTGCGGCGGATGATGCCCAGCCCGGAACAGGGAGCGTCGCACAGCACCCGGTCAAACAGCCCCAGTTTGGAGTTGTAGCGGGAGGCATCTCCCTCCTTGGCGGCGATGCAGCCGATGCCCAGACGCTGGGCGCCTTCGGCCACCAAGGCAGCCCGGGCCCGGTACAGATCCATGGCAAGCAGTTCCCCTTCCCCATGCATCCACTGGGCGGCGGTGAAGGATTTTCCCCCCGGCGCGGCGCAGATGTCCAGCACCCGCATCCCCGGCCGGGCATCCAACGCTTTCACACACAGCTGGGAGGATTTATCCTGGACGTGGAACAGGCCCTCCTGGAAGGCCGGGAGGGCGGTGACATCCCCAGTGCCGGAAACCCGAAGGCAGTTTTCCTCCATCTCATCCCGCCGGACCACCGCGCCCTCCTCCTCCAATTGGACGGAGAGGGCGTCCGCTGTAGTCTTCAAGGTGTTGACCCGGATGTAGACCGGCGGCCGGCCCAAGCTGGTCTTTAAAATCCCCTCGGTGTTCTCCTCCCCATAGCTGTCCAGCCAGAGCTGCACCAGCCACACCGGGCAGGAGTATTGGATGGAGAGTTGATCCGCCCGGCTGCCCGCCATCCGGGGCACCCGCTTGCCGGACCGCAAAAAGGCCCGCAACACCCCGTTGACAAAGCCTCCCGCGCTCTCCTTGCGGAAAACCCGGGTCAGGTTGACCGCCTCGTTGACGGCGGCGCTGTCCGGCACCGAATCCATATACAATATCTGGTACAGGCTGACCCGCAGGATCTCCCGCACCTGGGGGGTGAGTTTTTCCACCGGGGTTTTGGAAAACCCGGCGATGCAGTGGTCCAAAGTTAGCATCCGCTCCAGGACGCCATAAAACAAGGCGGTAGCAAAGGCCGCGTCCCGCAGGTCGAGGCCGCTTTGCTCCAGCGCCTTGTCGATGACAATGTTGGAATATCCCTTGCTGCCGTTGACCTTTCCCAAGGCCTCAACCGCAATTTGTCTGGCAGTTTTCATCTGTGCTCCTCAAAAATATGTCGTTTATTAGTCCCGGTCCCGGTTGCCAAACAAGGCAACCAACCGCATCAGTTGGGCCAGGGACATGACTAAGGCGGCCACATAGGTCAGCGCCGCCGCGGAGAGAACTTTGCGGGCGCCGTAGACTTCCTCTTCATCCAGGTAATGCTCCCCATTTAGGGTGGCCAGGGCGCGGCTGGAAGCATTGAACTCCACCGGCAGGGTGATCAATTGAAACACCGCCATCAGGGAGAAGGCCACAATGCCCACGGTGACCAGCGGCTGGAAGGACATGACCACCCCTAAGAGGATCAACGGGATAGACAGCTTGGAGCCGATGTTGGTCACCGGGATGATGGCGTTGCGGATGGTCAGCGGCGCATAGCTATTTGCGTGCTGGATGGCATGGCCCACCTCATGGGCCGCCACGCCGATGGCCGCGATGGAAGGGCTGTCATATACACTGTCCGACAGCCGGACCACCCGGGCAGTTGGGTCGTAGTGGTCGGTCAAATTGCCCCGGATGCCTTCGATGCGCACATCGGTCAGGCCGTTGGCGTCCAAAATCCGGCGGGCGATCTGGGAACCGGTGTACCCCTGGCGGCACCGCACATGGGAATACCGGTTGAAGGTGCTGTTTACCCGGGCCTGGGCCCACAAGCCCAGCAGCATGGCGGGCAGAATCAAAACCAGGTAATAGATATCAAACCCATAGTAATAGCGAAACATAACACTACCTCCTACACCCCACAGGGGATGTTTTTAAGAAGTATAGCCGAAAATTGTGAAGGGGCTGTTACCGCACTATAAACCCTTTTGTGGCTACCCCAACCGGTGGCCTACTTCCAGGCGGCGGCCCGGCAGGAACACCGAGGCATCCATCCGCTTGGCCCCTTCCAGCTGGACAGTGAGGAATTCCAAAGCCCCTTCCCCACAGGCGACAATCATCCGCTTGGAGTCCAGGAGGGTCCCCGGTTCCCCGGAGTACCCTTCGGCCACAGCGGCCTTGTGCACTTTCAGGAGCTTGCCGTCCAGGTGGGTCAGCGCCACCGGCCAGGGGGAAAGCCCCCGGATCAGGTTGTGCAGCTCCCGGGCGGGGCGGGTGAAGTCCAGCTCCGCGATTTTTTTATCCAGCATAGGGGCGTAGGTGGCCAGACGGCCGTCCTGTTTCACCGGTGTAATGGTTCCGTCGGCAAGGCCCGCTACCGTCTGGGATAAGGCCTGGGCGCCGATGTGCATCAAACGGTCGTGGAGTTCGCCATAGGTCTCCTCTTCCCCGATGGGGGTTTTGAGGGTGAGCAGCATGTCGCCTGTGTCCAGCCCTTCTGCCATGAGCATGGTGGTGACGCCGGTCTCTGGGTCGCCGTGGATCACCGACCACTGGATGGGCCCCGCTCCCCGGTATTTGGGGAGGATGGACCCATGGACATTGACACAGCCATAGGGGGGGATCTCCAAAATCTCTTTGGGCAGAATGCGGCCATAGGCCACCACTGCGATCAGATCGGGGGCGATCTCACGAAGCTGGGCCGCCACCGAGCCATCTTTCATTTTGGTGGGCTGGTATACCGGGATACCGTGCTGCAAGGCCAGCTCCTTCACTGGCGGGGCCGCCAGCTGGTACCCCCGGCCTTTGGGTTTATCCGGCTGGGTGTACACCGCGGCCACCTCATGGCCGTCCTCTATCAGTCTTTGCAGGGAGGGCACCGCAAATTCGGGTGTTCCCATAAAAACTATACGCATGGTCGGGCCTCCTTTTGGTCTTAGTCTATCGCGAGGTTATTCCAGCTCTTCCGGGTCCATCATCCGCAGGGCCAAATCTTTGAACAGCTTGCCGTCCAGATGGTCTAGCTCATGGCAGAACGCCCGGGCTAACAAGCCCTCGCCGCTCATCTCAAACCACTCGCCATCCCGGTTCTGGGCCCGCACCCGGGCCTTTTCCGGCCGGGGGACGATGCCGTACTCGCCGGGGCTGGAAAGGCAGCCCTCTGGCCCTTCGATGCGGCCGCAGGTGCGGATAATCTCCGGGTTGATCAGCTCAATGCGGCCATTTCCTACATCAATGACCACCACCCGGCGGCAGATCCCCACCTGGGGAGCGGCCAAGCCAACGCCGTTGGCCTCATACATAGTCTCCGCCATGTCATCTAAGAGGCTCCACAGCCGGCGGTCAAATTTTTCCACCTTGTGGCAGACCTTGCGCAGCACCGGGTCGTCTTCTCGTAAAATCTCGCGAATTGCCATCTATTCCAGTCCTCTCTTTTTCAAAATATAAAAGTATAGTGAAATGAGGCGTGTGCCTCATATACTTCCGTCATAATAGGGGTCCGCAAAGGCGGTGACCTCTTTGTTGCGCCGGTCGGCGTAAAACCAATCCAGCATCCGGGCCATCAGCTCCCGGAACCGGGCAGAGCTGCGGTATTTGATCAGGTACCGGCAGCGGTACTTGCCCGCCACTTTGAACACCGCCGACTCAGTGGGACCCAGGGCCCGGATGGGCAAGTCTTTGTATTCGGTGCCCGCCAGGCGGGAAAACTCCCCGGCAAACCGCTTGGCCGCCTCCCGGCACAGATCCTCCCGGGGGGAGACAAACCCCACCGCCCCTAGCTCGCAGTAGGGGGGATAGAGGCCCAGCTTCCGGTAGGCGATCTCCTCGGCATAGTATTCCTCATAGTTCTGGGTTGATGCCAGCTCGATGATCCGGTTTTCAGGGGAAAACGTCTGGACAAAAGCCCGGCCGGGCAGTTCCCCCCGGCCGCAGCGCCCCACCACCTGGGTGAGCAGGGAAAAGGTCTTTTCAAAACTGCGGAAATCATCGCTGTACAAAGACTGGTCGGCGCTTAAGACCCCCACCAGCGTCACCCGCGGAAAGTTGAGCCCCTTGGCCACCATCTGGGTGCCCACCATGATGTCGTATTCCCCGCGGGCAAAGGCGGCAAACTTCTCCTCATGGGAGAAGCGGGCCATGGTGGTGTCCATATCCATCCGCAGCACCCTGGCGTCAGGGAACCGCTCCCGCAGCTCCTCCTCCACCCGCTGGGTACCAGCCCCGGTGTAGCGGATCAGCTTGCTGCCGCAGTGGGGGCAGCTCTCCTCCACCGGGCGGGAATAGCCGCAGTAATGGCACATCAGCCGGTTGTTGGCGGCGTGGTAGGTCAGGCTGATGGAGCAGTTGGGACAGGTGGCCGTTTGGCCGCACTGGGAGCATTTCACCGTAGTGGTGTGCCCCCGCCGATTGAGGAGCAAAATGGATTGTTCCCTCTTTTGCAGGTTGAGGTACAGCTCCTCCCCCAGCCGGGCGGAGATCCCCCCGCTTGCGGCAGGGTCCTCCTTCAAATCCACAATGTAGACGTCAGGCAGACGGGCGGCGCTGTACCGCTCTTTTAAGGTGACAAGGGCTAGCTTCCCCTGTTTGGCTTGGTAAAAACTCTCCACGCTGGGAGTGGCCGAGGCCAGGAGCAGCATCGCCCCGTGGTACCGGCAGCGGACACGGGCCACCTCCCGGGCGTGGAACCGGGGGGAGCTCTCCGATTTATAGGTGCCTTCCTGCTCTTCGTCGATGACGATGAGGCCCAGGTTGTCCACCGGGGCGAAAACCGCCGACCGGGTTCCCACCACCACATCGGCTTCCCCAGCCCGAATGCGTTTCCACTCATCCAGCCGCTCCCCCATGGCCAGGCCACTGTGAAGCACTGCCACCCGGCCGCCAAAGGCGCTGTGAAACATCTCCACCGTCTGCGGGGTGAGAGAGATCTCCGGCACCAATACAATCACCCGCTTGCCCTCCTCCACCACCTGGCGGATGAGCCGCAGGAACACCTGGGTTTTGCCGCTTCCGGTGACCCCGTAGAGGAGGGCCCCTTTGGGCCCCTCCCGCCGGTATAGGGCATACAGCTGGTCAAAGGCTTTTTTCTGGTCCGCCGACAGCTCCGACGGGGGGGAAAGGCTCATCCCCCGGCCGGCATAGGGGTTGCGGTAGACCTCCTGGTCAAAGTATTCGGCGGCGCCAATGGCGCAGAGTTTATCCACCACCGCCCGGGTGACGCCGCAGTAGTAGCAGACCTCTTTGAGGGAGGCGCAGACCGCCCCTTCCAGAAGGCCCACCACCGCCTTTTGCTTTTCGGTCAGCTTGGGGAACCGGCCCTCGTCCACCAAGGGGGTGAGGCGGACCATCACCGCCTTTTCATCCTGAACCCGGCGGCGGTCCAGCTGGGCGGCGGAAACCGCTCCCCACTCCTTGAGCCGGACAAGATCCTTGGAGACAAGGCCCAGCTCCTTGAGCAGCGTCTCCTCCTGGACCTCCTTGCGCTTGCCGGAGAGATAGCCCACCACCCGGCGCTCCTCCTCGGTGAGCTCAGAAGCGTCCAGCTTCACCGTCCGCTCCAGCTTGAGGCCCACCCCCACTTTGACGCCGATCCCGGCGGGGAGGATAGCCCGCAGACCGTCGAACCAGGTGCAGTAGGTGTGCTCCTTCAAATAGCGAAGAAGGCCCAGCATCTCGGTGTTTAGCAGGGGGGATTCATCCACCAGGGTGGAAACCGGCTTGCGTTTTTCCCGGGTGTCGTCCTCCGACAGGGCCAGCACAATGGCCAGCCGCCGGTGGTTGTAGCTGCCAAAGGGGACGGTGACCCGGCAGCCGGGCTGCACCTTCCCCTCCAGCTCCACCGGGAGATAGTAATCGTATAATTTATCGTAGTGCCAGGTGGCTTTGTCCACCGCGACCCGCGCGATTTGGAACATGGGCAAAGCCTCCTTCCGGCGGGGGTTATCCGTTGTGTTTCTGGTTGTACAGGTCGAGGGCGCGGGAGAGGACGATGTCGCTCAGCTCCCCTTTGGTCATCAGCTCCAGCGGCTCAGCGCCGTCTTTGGTGATGATGGTGGCCACGTTGGTGGTGACGGCAAAGCCCGCCCCCTCCACGTTGAGGTCGTTGGCAATAATCATGTCGGCATTCTTGCCGCCCAGCTTCTTGGCGGAGTTTTCCAAAAGGTCCTTGGTCTCCATGGAGAAGCCGCAGAGGACCTGGCCTTCCGGCTTGTTCTCCCCCAGGGCTTTGAGGATATCCTTGGTCCGGACCACCTCCATAGCCATGTTATCCCCGGATTTTTTGATCTTGTCGGCAGCCACAGTGGCGGGGGTGTAATCGGCCACGGCGGCAGTCTTGACGATGATGTCCATCTCTGGGGCGCGGCTGGTGATGGCGTCGTACATCTGGGCGGCGGTCTCCACCCGGATGGTCTCCACCCCCAGAGGGTCCTTCAACTCCACAGGGCCGGAGACCAGGGTGACCTGGGCGCCCCGCAGCCAGGCGGCCCGGGCCATCTCGTAGCCCATGCGGCCGGTGGAACGGTTGGAGATAAAACGGACCGGGTCGATGGGCTCCCGGGTGGGGCCGGCGCTGACCAGGATCTTCTTCCCCGCCAGGTCTTTGGGGGACATGGCGTACTCCAGCCAGGTCTCCAGCACGGCGGGGTCGGGCAGGCGGCCTTTGCCCACGTCGCGGCAAGCCAGGAAACCGCTGTCCGGCTCGATGATCATGACGCCGTCCTTCTTGAGCATCTCCATATTCCGCTGGGTGGCGGGGTTGTCATACATGCCGGTGTTCATCGCCGGGGAGACCAGTTTGGGGCACCGGGCCGCCAAAACAGTGGTGGAGAGCATGTCGTCGGCGATGCCCCAGGCCATCTTCGCCATGATGTTGGCAGTGGCGGGGGCCACTAAAAAGACATCCGCCTTCTTGGCCAAGGAGACATGCTGGACATTCCACTGGAAGTTGCGGTCAAAAGTATCCACCGAGACCCGGTTGTTGGTCAGCGTCTCAAACACCAGCGGAGCGATGAATTCGGTGGCGTTCTTGGTCATAATGACGTGGACATCCACCCCTTTTTTGATCAAATCACTGCAAACCTGTGCCATTTTGTAGGCGGCGATGCCCCCAGTGATGCCGATGACAACGGTTTTTCCCTTCATGTTCATACAGGTACCTTCCCTTTCTGTCAAATAAAATGGGTTGTCCTCCCCGAACTGGGGTTTCAAAAACGGCAAAAGCCGCCCACCCCCAGCACAGGGCGGGGGCGATGGCGGTTTTCCTAAAGGTTTATAAATCCGGGTGGCTAGTCATTTTGTATTTGCCGGCGGCAAACTCCTCCACAGCCAGTTTGACCGGTTTTTCCTCCAGAGGGATCTTCTCTTCCTCCGCCTCTTCCGCGATCTCCCTGGCCCGTTTAGCCACGGCCACTACAAAACGGTAATAGCTGTCATCCTTTTTGATGATCTGACTCATTGCAGGTCTAAGCATGCCGATTCACCTCGTCGATAAATTCTTTCATCTCATTGGCGGTGCACTTAGCAGCTTCAATGACTGCCAGCAGCTGTTCCGCCGCGGTTTCCAACTGGTCGTTGACCACTGCATAATCGTATTCCCCTGCCCGCAGCAGCTCCCTTTTGGCGGTGGCCAACCGCCGCTCCACCACTTCGGTGGGTTCGGTGTGGCGGCCGATCAGCCGGTTTTTCAGCTCCTCGTAGGAGGGGGGAAGGATAAAGATGAGCACCGCATCCGGGCACTTTTCCCGGATCTGCATCGCCCCCTGGACCTCGATTTCCAAGATCACGTCCTGGCCTACCGCCCGGGCATCCTCCACCATCTTTTTGGGGGTTCCATAGCAGTTGTCCCCATAGATGGCGTATTCCAAAAAGCCGTCCTCTGCGATGAGGGCGTCAAACTGGGGCCGGGTCAAGAAAAAGTAGGATTCCCCGTCCACCTCCCCAGGGCGGGGGGAACGGGTGGTGGCGGAAACGGAGAGCCGCAAGTTGGGGTTTTTCTCTAAAAGGAGCTTCATCAAGGTGCCTTTTCCCACCCCAGAGGGGCCGGAAACCACCAGCAGCAAACCCTTTTTATTCATCCTCGTCCACGTCCTCCTCATCCTCGTCGTCATCCACCAAGCGGTTTGCCACCGTCTCCGGCTGCACCGCCGAGAGGATGACATGGTCGGAGTCGGTGATAATCACTGCCCGGGTCCTTCTGCCATAGGTGGCGTCGATGAGGGTGCCCCGGTCCCGGGCATCTTGTATGATCCGCTTGATGGGGGCGGATTCCGGGCTGACAATGGCCACCAGCCGGTTGGCCGAAACCATGTTGCCAAACCCGATGTTGATTAGTTTCATGCAGTTGTTCCTCCAATGGTTCGCGGACTATTCCATATTTTGAATCTGTTCGCGGATTTTTTCAATTTCTGATTTCAAATCCACCACCACCCGGGCAATGGCCACATCCTGGGCCTTGGAGCCGATGGTGTTGGCCTCCCGGTTGAACTCCTGGACCAAAAAGTCCAGTTTGCGCCCAACCGGCTCGTCCTGGCTGATGATGTGCCGGAACTGTTCAATGTGGCTGCGAAGGCGGACGGTTTCCTCCGCCACCGCCACCCGGTCGGCAAAGATGGCTGCCTCGGTGACGATGCGCTGTTCATCCACCCGGTTGTCCTTGAGGACCTCGCAGAGTTTTTGATACAGCCTTGCCCGGTATTCCTCCACCGTTTGGGGGGATCGCTCCTCCACCTTTGCAACCAGCCCCTCGATGGTGACCAGGCGGGAGAGGACGTCCTCCTCCAGCTTGGCCCCTTCTTTGGTCCGCATGGCGACAAACCGGGCGATGGCTTCATCGGCCACCTCTTTGACCGCGGCCCAGATCTCCTCCTCATCCTCCTCGGTTTTGCGCACCGCGAAGATGTCGGAGAACCGGGCGATGGCACAGAGGCTCAGATCGTCGGTGAGGCCGGTCTCCTCCCCCAGCCCCCGCAGGGCTGCGATGTAGGATTTGGCCAGCTCGCGGTTGATCTCCACCTGGCCGCCCGAGCCCTCGATGGTCTGGATGGAAACTGCCACATCCACCTTGCCCCGGGAGATGAACCCCTGGGTGTAGCTCTTCATCTTCTCTTCCAAAAAGCCGTATGCCCGGCTGATGCGGGAGGAAAATTCAAAATACCGGTGGTTGACCGATTTGATCTCCACTGAAATGTCCCGGCCGCCGACCATCTTCTGGGCGCGCCCGAACCCCGTCATGCTTTTTACCATTGTTTCAACCTCTTGTCCCCTGGGGGGATTTTTCTTCTCTATCTCAAAATATCTCGCGCAAGCTTCCAAAATCGCACACTTTGGCTATTCTATTATCATACTATTCCCCACTGGTTTTGTCAAATGAACAAACCGGAAAATTCCCTTTCAAAATGCGAAAAAAGCGGACGCAGCTGCGTCCGCTTCCCTGCATTTCCCCGCTGGGGCGCTTGGTTTCCCGGGCCTTACACCTCGGCGCCGGCGAACTGGGGGCCCAGCAGCTCCTCCAAGAAGGAGAGGACGTCCGCGCTGCTGCCGCAGTACAGGACGATGTACTTCTCCCCGGCGAAGAAATGGGGCGGCGCCACCCACTCTACCTGGGTGGTAGTCCCATCAACGGTTTTGATGCTGTACCCGGTGGAAGAGATGGCCGCCTTCTGATCCGCCACCTCCTGGGCAGAGGCGTACTCATAGATGGACATAGACAAGGTGCTGTCCTCCGAGTAATAGCCCGACGCCTCAATGGGCATGGAGAACATGGTCGGAGCGAAGGTCACCGTCTCAAACCCATCTCCGGTTTTAAACTTGGCAATAAAGTCCTGCGCCGTGGCGATGGGTTCCTCCTCTGGCTCTTCCTCCTCCGGTTCGCTGGAACTGGAGGAGCCCTCCCCTTCTTCCTGGGAAGAGGAGGAGCTGGAAGAGCTGCCCTCGCTGGAAGAGGAAGGCTTGGGGTCCCGGCTGGAGCACGCGGTCAGCGACAGGGCCAGGACCGCCAACAAAAGGATGGCAAAACGTTTCATAACAATCCTCCTTGCAGGGGAATTTCCCCTTTTAGAATGATTTCTGTCTCCTGGGCCGCGGGGCAGGGCTGCGGCGGGGGCGGGGATTCTCCTTGGCCCGCTTCTCCATCCGCTCCTGCTGCCCCTGGTTTTCCGCCTTCTGGCTTGCATTGCGGATGGCGGTCAATTCAGCAGTGGTCAGCTCCCGCCACTGGCCGGGCTGGAGCATCCCCAGCTTGATGGGGCCGATGGAGACCCGGCGAAGCCGGGCAACTTCCAACCCCACCGCCTCGCACATCTTGCGGATCTGGCGGTTGCGGCCTTCGTAAATGGTGATCAGCGCCACCACCCGGCCGGGCTCCTTGGTCACCACATGGACCTGAGCCGGAGCGGTCATCTTGCCGTCAATCATCACCCCGGTGGAGAGCTTCACCGCCTGGTCGTCGGTCAGGTCGGGGCGGACGGTAACCCGATAGGTCTTGGGGATGTGGTTGCTGGGGTGCATGATGGTGTTGGCAAAATTGCCGTCGTTGGTCAAAAGGATCAATCCCTCGCTGTCCTTGTCCAGCCGCCCCACCGGGTAGACCCGCTGAGGGGCATTTTCCACCAGTTCGGCCACACAGCGGCGGCCCAGCTCGTCGGACATGGTGGTCACATAGCCCCGGGGCTTGTTGAGCATAATGTACAGATTGCTCTTTTTCCGGGCGAACTGCACCCGCTGTCCATCGATGGCGATGATATCCCGGGCCGGATTGACCGGATGGCCGATCTGGGCCGGGTGGCCGTTGACGGTGATCCGCCCAGCCTTGATGTATTCCTCCGCTTTGCGGCGGGAGAGAATCCCCCCGTCGGAAAGTACTTTTTGAATGCGTGTTCCTGTCTCTTTCACTCTGTATCCTCCCTGCCCCTGTGGGGCATGTGGTCTCACCTTCCCGCTACTGGCCAAATAAGCCGCCGATCCAGTGGAACAACCCGTTTGTCTGCCGCTGTACAGCGGATACGTCCTCCGCGGCTGCCAAAGGGCTCTGGTAAACCAGGTCCCCGTTTATGTACCCGCGGATCTCCCCCAAAGCATCCCCCCGTTTCACCGGGGCATAAGCGAACTTTGGGGCCTCCACTTGGAACTGCATCCGGTCCCGCTCCCCAGCCCGCAGGGCCGCCACAGGGGGGCGCACCGGTTCCAGCCCCACCGTGGCCGCCTGGCCGCCGGTCACCGGAAGCTCCAGGTCCGGCAGCGCCGGGGTGAGGTCCTGCTGGGTCAGTTCCCCAAAATACCGCTCATACAGCTTTTTGTGGACGTTGAAATCGTCCTGGGCGGCCAAGGTCACCGCAATGAGGGTCACCCCATCCTTTTGGGCTGCGGTCACCAGGCAGCGCTTGGCGTCGTCGGTGTAGCCGGTCTTCACCCCGATGGCATAGGGGTAAAGATTCAGCAGTTTGTTGTGGTTTTTCAGCCACCGGCCATAGGGCGGGTTGCCGAATTCCACCTTAGCGCTCTCCTTGCAGCAGATCTCCCGGAAGTCCGGGTTTTCCAGCGCGTAGGCCGCCAAGATGGCCAGGTCGTAGGCCGAGGAGTAATGCCCGTCGGCGTCCAGCCCCGAAGGGGTGACGTAGTGGGTATCCTCCAAGCCCAGTTCCCGGGCTTTTTCATTCATGAGCTCCGCAAAGGCGTCCTTGCTCCCGGCGATCCGCACCGCCGCTGCATTGGCCGCGTCGTTTCCAGAGGGGAGCAGCATCCCGTGGGCCAAGGTCCGCAGGGTCACCGTGTCCCCCTCTTTGAGCCCCATGGAGGTCCCCTCCACCCGGATGGCGGCGGAATCCACCACAAAGGGCTCGTCGAGATCCGGCTGTTCCAGCGCCAGCAGGGCGGTCATGATTTTGGTGGTGCTCGCCATGGGGAGGCGGCCGTTGGCATTCTGTGCAAAGTAGACCCGCCCGCTCCCGGCATCAATCACCACCGCACCCTTGGCAGCGATGGAAAACTCTTTGGTATCCGGTATGGTCTGGGCGACAGCGGGTAGGGGGGCCGCCCCCATCAAAACCGCGGCCAGCGCCAGCCATGCCACACATTTTTTTAGCATTGTTCAACACCTGCCCGTGAGGAGTATATGCAGGGGCAGGGCTCGCTCATGCTGCCTTTACAGGGTTATGGGGGGCTCTTCCCGGACGGCGCCCTTCTCCTCTTTGCTCTTCTGGACAATGCCGGTGATCTTGTCGATCACCTCGGGCACCAGGTTGACCACCTTGTCGGCAGTGTTGCTGCTGGTCGCCAGCTGGAGGAGCTGTACCCCGCCCCCCGCCTTGATCACCAAAAAGGCGATAGGCTGGATGGTGACCCCAGCCCCGGCCCCTCCGCCAAAGGGGTCCGGGGTTTTAGAAGAGGGGAACTCCGACCCGCCGGAGGCATAGCCAAAGGTGACTTTGGACACCGGGATGATGGTGGTGCCATCGGGTGTGGTGACCGGGTCGCCGATGATGGTGTTGACATCCACCAGCTGGTGGAGGTTTTGGATGGAGGAATCCATCAGGTCTTTGATAGGATGGCTCATATGGTTACACCGCCTTTGTTTTGTTGGGTTGATTCTTCGGGCTCGTGGGGCTCCTCCTTCTTCTCTTTTCGGAGGAACAAGGGGAGCAGCTTCACCAGGAGGGCGGCAAGGATGGCGAGCCCGGCGGCCAGCGCCGCCAAAGGGATCATCCTCACCTTGCCGCGGAAGCAGACCGCGCTTTCCTCCTGTGTAAAGTCGGGGAAAACACTGATCTTCACCCGTTTTAGTTGAAAAAGGTTCTCCAGAAAACTGCAGATTCCAAATGCTGCGGCGTTGTACCTGCCGCAGGAGATGGCAGTTTGGGCTGCGTCATCTTCCGCAACCCGCATCCCGAAAAAGATGTCATAGAACACAACGGTTTTTAACAGCCACCGGACCGGGGGCCACAGCCCTTCCAAAAGCTCCTTGCCCAGGGCAAACAATTCCCCGGCGGAGGGCTTTTCCTTTTGTGGCTTCTTTGGTTTCTCCTCTTGGGGAGGTTTGGGCTTTTTCTCCTCCGGGGGCTTCTCCTCCCCAGGGGGGCGGGGGAACACCTGGTACCGAAGGAAAAAATACCGGACCCAAACGGTCAGCTCTCCATTATACTCCGCCTGGAGAACCACCGGCAGGGAGAGAAGGCACAGCAGGAGGCCGCAAAGGCCTGCAAAAATCCATCCGACCATGGTGCGCCCCCTTTCCTCATCCTTCCATGGCGTATTCCCCCTAGAGGAGGGTCTGCTGTTCTTCCTCCTCGGGCGGGGCGGGCAACTCATCCAGGGAGTGGAGCCCAAACGTGCGCAAAAAGGTGTCGCCAGTGCGGTAGGCAATGGGCCTGCCGGGCAGTTCCAGCCTTCCGGCCTCCTCCAGCAGCCCCTTTTCCACCAGGGTGGACACTACCCCTGCACTGTCCACCCCCCGCACCTGGTCCACAAAGGCCCGGGTGACCGGCTGGTTGTAGGCCACCACCGCCAACACCTCCATCGCCGCCTGGGAAAGGGGCTGCTGCCGCTTCCAATCGGTGGCCGCTTGGATCACCCCGGCGTATTCCGGCCGGGTGGCCAGCTGGTATTTGCCATCCAAAGAGAGGACCTGCAGCGGGCTCCCCTGCTGGGTGAGGCGGGCCATGAGGCATTCCGCCTGCTGCCGTGCAGCTGTCCGGTCGATGCCCAAAGCTTCAGCCAACCGCTCCAGCTCCACCGGTTCCCCGGCGGCAAAGAGGATGGCTTCCATCTTCTGTTCCAGTTCAAGAGACATCGCTGTTCCCTCCACACAGGACGGCCGTCTCCCCGCTGACCTCCACCCGCTTGTCCTTCACCATCTCCAAAAGGGCCAAAAAGGTGGCCACCAGTTCGGAGCGGTTCCGGCTTTTCAAAAACAGTTGGGAGATCCGCTGAGGCCTGCTGAGGGCCGCCGTCAAATACTCCATCCGGGACTCCACCGACACCACCGGCCGGCTGACCAGCGGCTGGAAGCTTTCCACCGGTGGGGGGAGCCTGCGCTTGCCCCTCCCAGTGGCGCTCACATAGGCCCGGGCCAATTCCTTCGGCAGGTGGCGGCATTGGTAGGTCTTGTCCACCTCCACCAGCTGTGGCCCCCGCACAAAAATAGTATGGCCACGATTTTGGGCCGCAAGCAGCGCAGCCACCGCTTTTAGGGCCTGGTATTCCAAAAGTTGGCCAGTGAGCTCGGTTTTCAGCTGTTCTTCCTCCTCCCACCGGGGCAGGAGAGACAGGGTTTTTAGGTAAACCAGCCGGGCGGCCATCTCCAAAAACTCGCTGGCAATGTCCAAATCCTGGGCGCGCGCGCCTTCCAGATACTCCAGATATTGGTCCAGCAGCTGGGAGATGGGGATGTCTAGAATGTTGAGCTTGTGCTTGGATATGAGATGGAGGAGGAGATCCAGCGGCCCCTCAAATCCATCTAAGGTAAAGGACGGCCGTTCCATCCTGGGCCTCCCTCCTTCCTCCTGCCGTACTATTTTATAAGATCGCCTGCATGAGCCGGGGGACAAAGGCCGTGGCGCTTACAAACAGGTCGGAGATGGCGTTGCCCACAAAGCTGATAGGCAGGTCGATCACCGGGGTGAAGAGGATGAGCAGCATAAAGATCATGCCGATCTCCCGCTCCTTGCTCATGATCTTCCAATAGGTCCTGCCTGGCAGCACAGCCCCCATCATCTTCCAGCCATCCAGCGGCGGCACCGGCAGCAGGTTGAACACCGCCAACATGATGTTGGTGCTGTAGACAATCCACAGGATGTCCAGAACTGTTTCGGTGGCGCTGTACTGCCACAAGGTTCCAAAGGCGGCAAAACCCAGCACCACCCGGTAAATCACCAGAACAAACAGCGCCAGCAGCAGGTTGGAGGCAGGGCCGGCCATGGCGCTCAGGGCCATATCCCGCTTGGGTTTTTTAAAGTTATTGGGGTTGATGGGCACCGGACGGGCCCAGCCGAACCCGGCAAACAGGATCAGCAGGGTCCCCACCGGGTCCAGATGGCTGAAGGGGTTGAGGGTCAGCCGCCCCGAGCGCTGGGCGGTGTCATCCCCCAGCCGGCTGGCGGCATAGGCGTGGGCACACTCGTGGATGGGCATAGAGGTGAACACCACCAGCGCCCGGGCCAATATGGTAAATAGATCCATAACTCGTGTTATCCTCCTGGCCGGGGGAACCGGCTTCTTTCCAAGGTTTGGGACGCATATCCGGTGCGGCGCAATGGCACAGCGGAAGTTACTGGAATTATTATATCGTCCGGCGGTGGAAAAAACAAGGGCAGCGGCGCCGGGCCCAGGGGAATTCAACGTTTATTTACAACTTTATTTCGCTTTTCTCAAAAAAAAGCTTGCATTTCCCCTGGGAATCTGATAGTATATTGCTGTTGACTTTGTTTAAAGTTGTATAAGGAGGTGCAGACACATGGCAAAATGCGATATCTGCGGTAAGGACGTCTCTTTCGGAATCAAGGTTTCCCATTCTCACAGAAGATCCAACAGAGCTTGGAAAGCCAACGTAAAGCGCGTTAAGGCAATTGTCAACGGCACACCGTGCCACATCCACGCCTGCACCCGTTGCTTGCGTTCCAATAAAGTGACCCGCGCCATCTAAAACCGCTTGAAAAGAATCGTCCCCGCTGGGATGGTTCTTTTTTCGCATTCTAGGGAAAAACATCCTCCGAGGCCGCCCATTTCCCCTTTTGGGGAATGGCGAAACGCCCCGGGGGATTTTTTTGCCCTTTTCCCCAGAGTCTTACAGAAAAACAGGCTGGGAATCTTCCCAGCCTGCCCCTTAGTTTTCCTTTGTCTCCGGGCGCTTCTCCACCCCGAGCCACTGCCCCTCCGATTCATGGCGGCGGGGACGGCTCATCAGTTCGTCGATGGCCTGCTGGGGGTCCTTCCCCTCGTACAGCACCTTGTATATTTCAGTGACGATGGGCATCTCCACCCCCAGCCGGCGGGAGAGCTCATAGGCGGCCTTGGTGCTGAAATAGCCCTCCACCGTCATATCCACCTCGCCCACCGCCCCTTGGGGGGACCAACCGGACCCGATGAGGATGCCGGCTCTCCGGTTCCGGGAGTGGACGCTGGTGCAGGTGACAATCAAATCCCCCACGCCGGATAGGCCGCTGAAAGTCTCGGGCCGGGCGCCACAGGCCACCCCCAGTCGGGCAATCTCGGTGAGGCCCCGGGTCATCAAGGCCGCTTTGGTGTTGTCCCCCAAGCCTAAGCCGTCGGCGATTCCCACCGCCAAGGCGATGACATTTTTTAAGGCCCCGCCCAGCTCGACCCCCATGACGTCGTCGTTGACATAGAGCCGCAGGGAGGAGTTGGAGAGGATGTCCTGCACCTTGCGGGCCGCCTCTGGATCGGTAGAAGCCACCACCGCCGTGGTGGGAACCCCACGGGATACCTCCTCCGCGTGAGAGGGGCCGGAGAACATGACCACCGGGTTCTCCAGCAGGGATTCCTCCAGCACCTGGCTCAGGCTTTCCAAAGTGTCCCGCTCCAGGCCCTTGGCCCCGCAGACCACCACTGCATCGGGGCGCATTTTGCCGCGGATTTTTGCCGCGACCTCCCGCACCGCCGAGGAAGGGGTTGCGATAAAGACCAAATCCGCTTCCCCCAGGGCGTCCAGAGAGTTGGTTACGTCGATCTCCTCCGGCACTGGAACCCCGGGCAGAAGATAGGCGTTTTCTTTGTTCTGGCGGATTTCTTCCACCTGCTGGGGATCATAGGACCACAGGGTGACCTGGTGGCCATAGCGGTGCGCCATCACCGCCAAGGCGGTGCCAAAGCCGCCCGCTCCTAAAAACATCAACCGTGCCATATTGCTACCTCCAATAAAGTGGTTTTCGCAGGGGCGCGCCTTGAGGAACTGCGCCAGTCCTGCCAGTTATTTTTTTTCCCCAAACCGCGCTTCCGTGCCGTTGAGCAGCCGTTTGATGTTGCCCCGGTGCATATACACCACCAACGCGGCCGCAGCCGCGGCAAACACCGTGTCAAAGACATAGGGCCGCCCCTGGAACCGCAGCACAAAATAGGTGGCGAAGGGGAAGGTGATCGCCCCCAGGATAGAGGCCAGGGAGACAATGCGGGTGATGAACGCCAAAGGCACATACACCCCAACCAAAATACAAAACACAATGGGGTTGAGCAGCAAAATAACGCCACAGCTGGTCAGCACCCCTTTTCCCCCTTTGAAGTGGAAGAAAATCGGGTACAAATGGCCCAACAGGACAAATGCCGCCCCCACAAAGCCACCGTCCATAGCGGTGACCCCCAGCTGCTGGAAGATCATCCGGCCTACAAGAACGGCCAGCGCCCCTTTGCTAAAATCCCCGACTCCGGTGAAAAACGCCGGGCCGACGCCATAAGTCCGCAGCATATTAGTCATGCCTGCATTGCCGCTGCCGTGGCGGCGCACATCGTCCTTGGCATAGATCCGGGAGACCAGCACCGCAAAATTTATGCTGCCCATCAAGTACGCAGCCAGCGCGGCCAAACCTGCCGCCAACAGAAAATTTCGATCCAAATCCATAACACACCGCACCTCTTGTTTCCGCCCGGGCGGGCAGTTGTTTGAAGTACTCTTAGCGTAACAGTTTTTTGCCCGTTATGCAACTAGGAATCTGTAAACTTTAACTCGTCTTGAGGCCGGGATACTCCCCTGTCCGTGGGTTACCACAACTATTGATGTGCCTTAACATCTGTCAAGTATGCAACTTTTTATAAAAAGATTTTCACATCTCTGTTGATAGAGACAGAAAACAGATGAAATTTCACCAAAACACTGTTTGATAAGAAAAAATATCAGCATTTTATGAATTATTGATTTATTTATCTTGCAAAAATATACAGCAGCTGGTATACTGTGCTACAAACATTTCTCATCCTGGAGATCCGCATGAAACCAACGACGAATCGGGTTTATTCCCTCTGTGTCACCGCGCTGTTCGCCGCCATTTTGGCAGTGCTCTCCCCTTTATCCATCCCGCTGCCATTCACCCCTGTCCCCCTCTCTCTCGGGACCTTCGCCGTCTACTTAGCTGCTGCAGCCGGCGGGGTCAGATGGGGCACCCTATCGGTGGCAGTGTACCTGCTGCTAGGGGCAGTGGGTATCCCGGTGTTTGCAGGCTACAGCGGAGGCCTTCAAGTCCTTGTGGGGCCGACCGGCGGCTACCTGATCGGCTACCTGCCCCTGGCCTTTTTGGTAGGGCTGCTCACCGACCATTTCCCCGAGCGGAAATCCATCTACCCCTTGTCAATGATCGCCGGAACATTCTTCTGTTATGCCATTGGCACCTGGTGGCTTGCCCGGCAAGCCTCCCTCTCCCTGCCTGGAGCGCTGGCGGCCGGGGTGCTCCCCTTTCTTCCGGGGGATGGGGTGAAAATCCTCGCGGCGTCTGCCATCGCCTATCCAGTGCGCCGGGTCCTCTTTCGGAGGAGGGAGAATTTTCCCCCACAAAAAAAGGCGGGCTAGCATAGCCCCCCTTTTTTATTGGAACCAACACCAGTTAGCTTTTGGTCCAAGTTTTCCCCCATGCTGCATTTTTATGGTAATAGGTCTTTCCTCCCGCTGTATGGGAACATTCAAAACCTAAAACCTCCAGATCAAGGCCGACGGAACCAGTTAAACAATTATCCACTACCACCTCATACGTTCCTCTAGCCTGAATTTGCAGGGACTGTTTATCCGAGGAAATCGTTGTGAGAACATAGTCCTCATCAAAGCTTCCCTTTTCATTCTCCCCTTCCGTCCGCTCCAACAGCACCTCTTCAAAGAAGGGAATCCCCTGGGACACGCCGCACAAAACTCTCGTCCCCGCCACAACAGTATTACCGTCTCCAAAATCATGTTCAGCGGTGTATTCCATCTGGCGGAAGCCGTCCTCATATAAGCAGGCGGCTTTTTCTTCGGCCTCGCCCGGCATCATCCATTGATGCTGGATATAAAATTCCGCCGCTTCTTCCTCGGTGCAGACCCGAACCTGGGCTTTCCCTTGGCCCATCCCCTTCAGCCCCAGTGGGGAAACCCAGCCATTTTCCGGCTTTCCCTGGGGAGATAACAACCAGATTCCAAGGGAAAGCAACAAAGCTGTAAACCGCATATGACATTCCTCCACTCCTTATGGAAAGAATATCATTTTTTCTTGCTGTTTAAAAGGCGCAGGCATCAAAAAAGCGATGGACCCAGGAGCCCATCGCTTTTTTGGTGTTTGTTTAGTTGTCCCCACGCTCCCGGACGATGAAGCGGATGGGGGTGCCGTCCAACTGGAAGGTCTCCCGGATCTGGTTCTCCAAATACCGCCGGTAGGAGAAGTGGAACAGCTCCTTGTTGTTGCAGAAGGCCACAAACGTTGGGGGCTTGGTGGCCGCCTGGGTCATGTAGTAGATTTTCAGCCGCTTGCCCTTGTCGGAGGGGGGCTGCACCCGGGCAGTGGCATAGGCCAGCAGGTCGTTGAGCCGCCCGGTGGAGATGCGCATGGCGTTTTTCTCAAAGACGTAGTTGATCATCTCAAACAGCTTGTTCACCCGCTGGCCGGTGAGGGCAGAGATGAATACAAAGGGCACATAGGACATAAAGCTGAAATCCACCTCCAGCTTTTTGCGGAACTCGTCCATGGTCTTGTCGTCCTTGTCGATGGCGTCCCACTTGTTGACCGCCACCACGCAGCCTTTGCCCTGCTCGTGGGCATAGCCGGCCACCTTGGAATCCTGCTCGGTAAAGCCGACAGTGGCGTCGATGACGATGACGCAGACGTCGGAGCGGTCCACCGCCATATAGGCCCGCAGAACGCTATAGCGCTCGATCTCCTCTTCCACCCGGGCCTTGCGCCGGATGCCTGCGGTGTCGATGAAGACGTATTTGCCGAACTCGTTTTCCACCACCGTGTCGGTGGCATCCCGGGTGGTTCCGGCGATATCTGAGACAATCACCCGCTCCTCCCCGGCCACCCGGTTGATGAGGGAGCTTTTGCCCACGTTGGGCTTGCCGATCACCGCCACCTTGACGAACTCTTCGTCGTAGTCCTCCGCCTTGTCAAAGTCTATTTTTTCATAGCAGGCGTCCAGCAGGTCGCCGGTGCCATGTCCGTGGGCGGCAGAGACTGCAATAGGATCCCCCAGGCCCAGGTTGTAAAACTCGTAGAACTCCGCTGGCGGGTCGCCGATGGTGTCGCATTTGTTCACCGCAAGGACTAGGGGTTTGCCGCTTCTAAGCAGCATGCCCGCCACGTCCTGGTCGGTGGCGGTGACGCCGGAGCGCAGGTCGGTAACCAAAACAATCACGTCGGCGCTGTGGATGGCCAGTTCGGCCTGCTGCCGCATCTGGGAGAGGATCACATCGTCCGCCCGGGGCTCGATGCCGCCGGTGTCCACCAGCATCACCTCTTTGTTCCTCCACTCGCAGGGGGCGTAGATCCGGTCCCGGGTGACGCCGGGGGTGTCCTGCACAATGGAGAGGCGCTGGCCGATCAATTTGTTAAACAGGGTGGATTTGCCCACGTTGGGCCGCCCCACCACTGCGATAATGGGTTTTGCCATGGTGTCATGCCTCCTTTTTCCGGGATTTTCCCGGCGGGTTTTCCACTTCTCCCCGTGGGGGTGGGGGAAAACCAGGCTGGTTAAATCTCCTGTCCGGTCATGGCGGACAGCACCGAAAAGCCGTCGTTTTCCACAACCTGTATCGGGGTGCCCAAGGCGGCCTGGGCCTCCTCAAGGGTCACGTCGTCTAAAAACATATCCTGTTCGTGGCGCAGCATCACGTTTGGGATCAAAAGCGCCTCACCCAGGTCTTTTCCCTTTAGCTGGGCCATCAGGTCGGTGCCGGTGATAAGGCCCGCCACGGTGATGTTGTGCCCGAAATAGTCGTTGACAATCCGGTGGACCTCCACGGTCAGGCCGGGAAACAGCTCCTGGGCCTTCCCCGCCAGTTTGCAGAGAAGGGGGTAGGCCAGCACACCGGTGGCAATGGACACCTTCCGGGTGAGAGGACACGGATCGCACAGGGAACAGGCGCTCGTAAACTCCTGTTCCAACTGGGCCATCAGGCCCACGCCGTTGTCCAGCTGGTCGAACTCCCCGTAGTACTCCACCGGGGGGATGGGCCGCCCGGCCAGCAGAAAGAATTCGTCAGAGGGGTAGGCCACCCGGACGCCCCGCTCTTTTTGGACTTCATCGGCAAAGGCGTCGATGGTGTCGATCACCGCTGCGGCCTCCGGCGCCGTGTAGGTCCGCAGGGGGTAAAGGCCCTCCCGGTAATCGGTGAGCCCCACCGGCACGCAGGCGATGCTCTGGAGGTTTTCCCCCAGAGCGCCCAAATCCCGCAGGCTGCGGGAGAGCTCCTCCCCGTCGTTGATGCCGGGGCAGAGGACCAGCTGGGTGTTGACCTTAATCCCCCCCTCGGTCAACATTTGAATATACCGCAAGCTGCTGGCCGCCCGGGGATTTTTCATCATCTCCACCCGCAGCTGGGGGTTGGTGGTGTGGACCGAGATGTTGATGGGGCTGATCCGCATCCGGATGATCCGCTGGATGTCCCGGTCCTCCAAATTGGTCAGGGTGATGTAGTTGCCGAACAAAAAGGAGAGCCGGGCATCATCGTCCTTAAAATACAAGCTCTCCCGCATGCCTTTGGGGGTCTGGTCCACAAAGCAGAAGATGCATTTGTTTTTGCAGTTCTGTTGCTTGTCCATCAAATAGGTGTCAAACTCCAGCCCCAGGTCGTCGTACTCCCCTTTGTGGACCTTGACGATGTAGGGGACGTTCTGCCGCAGCAGTTCGATTTGCAGCTGGCGGTCGGTCATATAGAACCGGTAATCCAGCACGTCGTCGATGGGGTTGCCGTTGATGGATACCAAAGTATCCCCTGTCTGAATCCCCGCCCGTTGGGCGTGGGAATGTTTGTCGATTTCACGGATGGTGACCGCCAGTGGAAATCCCCCCTTGTTTAAAAAGAAGCGTACTATTCCTTAGCTTTTGCCGCAGTGGAAAAGGTTATGCCCGCCCAAAAGCAAAAAAATAGAGGCGGAAACACGTCCCCCCTCTATCCTTTGAAGCTATGCAACTAGCCCTCGATTTTGATAACTTCTCTGCCTTTGTAGAAACCGCAGTTTCCACAAACTCTATGGGGGAGCTTCAGCTCGCCGCACTGAGTGCATCTGCACAGTGCAGGGGCTTCCAGCTTCCAAACGTTGGAACGTCTTTTGTCTCTGCGGGTTCTGGATACTTTTCTCTTCGGTACTGCCATGTTCAGCACTCCTTTATTTTATTTCTAGTTTTGGTTGTTCAAAAGGTCTTGCAAGACCTGCAATCTGGGGTCGATGGACTGTTTGCCGCACCCGCAGGTTGTCTCGTTAAGGTTGGCGCCGCAAATGGGGCACAGACCCTTGCAATCCTCGCGGCACAGCGCCTTGATTGGTAGCTCAAGGAGGATGTCGGAGGTGACAAGCTGGTCCAAATCCAGCAAACCGTCTTTTACCACGATAAAATCGTCGTTGTCCTCGTCGTTGAGTTCACGCGCCAGTACATGCTCAAAACGATAGACGGTGGGCCGATCGGACTGGGTGAGGCAGCGGTCGCAGATGGTGGTGAGCACAAAGCTGGCTTCGCACCGCAAGGTGACAATACCCGCCCTGTTTTCCACACTGCCCGTGACCTTAACCGGCGACTGAAACGGCCTTTGACCCCACTGACTCACCTGGGAGAGGTCCAGCTGGCGTTCAAATGCCAGCGACTCCCCTTCGATATCAAAAATACGGCCCAAATCAATCATTTTGATACGACGCTCCCTTCGGCTGGTACCCCAAGCGACGGATGCCATACCCATATCGCAAGAACCACGGACTTTTCTGCTGGCCAAAAAGGGCAGAAATCACCCTTTGCAGCCAAATGCTACTCAAATATTATAGTAAGCCAGACGTGGTTTGTCAAGAGAGATTGCCCCGTTTTTTGGGAGAATACCGGCATTTTTTGCGGGTTTGTTTTGGTAATTTCGTATGAATCCGCCCCCTTTTTCCCAAACAGTGCCAAAGGGGGCACTTTCCCCGAGAAAAAACCGCCTCGGCCTTTCTGCCAGGGCAGTGTCTAGTATTGGCAAAGAAATGGAAAATAGCCGGGAAAATCCTGCCAGGCGGCGGGATCTGTTCCCGGCTATTCTCACGCATCGGCCGCTTCCCGGAACCGCTGCATCCTGTCCAGGGGAATTTCAGCCCCGGCAGACAGTGCTTTTGTTGCAAGAGCCACAAAAGACAAATGGGTAAACATCCAAAGGGGGAAACAAAAAAATTAGAAGCTTGCCAACCCAGCCCCGAATGCGCTGCAGTTTTCCAAGGCGGAGGCATCGGGGGTCTCGTTGACGATCAGCCCTTCCCCGCGGTAGAGGACTGCCCCAGCCACAGCGACGCGATCCTGCCAATCCCGCATCCACTGGCCATCCCCCCAGCCATAGCTGCCGAAGAGGGCCACCTT
This sequence comes from uncultured Merdimmobilis sp., assembly GCF_902471145.1. Classification (NCBI taxonomy): domain Bacteria; kingdom Bacillati; phylum Bacillota; class Clostridia; order Eubacteriales; family Oscillospiraceae; genus Merdimmobilis; species uncultured Merdimmobilis sp. Next base: position 165,667 of record NZ_CABRJC010000002.1, on the reverse strand, counting down.
TTTGCCGGAGAGGCCGCCTTCAATGGAGGTAAAAAAGGGGTCGAACTCCCCTTCCTCCAAGACTTCGCCGCCCATGGCGGGACTGCCGAAAGCCAACACGTCAAACCCTTGAAGGATGCCGGCGTCCGCCTGGCCTACCGGAAGAAGGGACACCTCCGCACCGGCACCTTTGGCCCCTTCTTCGATGGCGCTGGCCATGGCCTGGGTGTTGCCGGTACCGGACCAATATACAATTGCTATTTTGTTCATATACAGCCTCCTGTTGTCTCAATGTTCGTTTTATACCACGGGAAAAATCTGCACAATGGAAAGCCCCATCCCCACCCGGCGGCACAGGGAATCCCGGCAGCGGTCATACTGTTCAAACAACGCCTTGGCCTGGTCTACGTCACCGTAGACCTTCCAGTGGCCACAGTATTTGTATTTCTGGCCGCAGTACCGGCAGAACCCAGCCACATCCTCCGGCGGATACCCGAGGAACAGCCCCACCTCATGCGGGAATTCCTGGCCCTCCATCCGGTGCCTGAGCCGGTGCAAACAGGCGTCCACCCCAGCCCCAGGATCATAGCCCGCTTTAATCAATAGCTTTGCGACAGCCCTCTTCGCCAGGTGCCGCTTCAGTGCCTCCGGGCGGTAGACAAGCACCAGGAACCGCCGGTCGCACTGACATAGGACATCCAGGCGGATGCCCCGCTCCTCCAGCTTCGGGCCCTGTTCTTCCAGCAGGTCCGGCAGATGGGGGTAGTCCGCTTTGGAACAGGAGACCAGATTAGCCGGCTTAATTCCCGCTAAGGCCGGGGCACAGTGGCGCGCCAACAATTGATCAAAGGATTGTGCCATGGTGGGGACTCCTTTCTCGTGGTTAGTTAAAGCTAACTATATGGGAAAAAGAAAACGGCTGCTTGCCGCCGAAATTGGTTAGCATTTGCTAACCCCATATTCACTATACCATGTCCTCCTCTCCTTGTCAAGGAAAAACCTCCCTTACCGCCCAAAATTTTTCTGTGAGCCTGTGCATCCCCGGTTTGGATTCCTTGAGACCGGTAGGGGGAGCCGCCGGTCAGAACAGCAGAATCCCAAACCGTTTGAACTCACGTACAGCCGACCCCAAATTCCAATGTCTCACCGTTAAAAAAGCCGGAACCGCCCCTGCCGGGGAGCAGTTCCAGCCCTTTTGGATTTAAACCAGCCGCCGCACCAGGTCTTCCCGGCCGCCGGGCAGAAGGTCGATAGGCGGAATTTCAATCATCGTGTAACACCCCGGCTGCTGCCGCACTGCCCCACGAGCCGCCGAAGCCATCAGCTGGCCAGTGAGGGCGGGGTTGTCGATGGCCATATCAAAGGAGAACCTCTGGCTGTCCCGCTGGCCGCTGACCCCTTTGCGGCTCAGGTGGACTCCATGTCCCCGGTCCATCAGGTCAGCAACCCGTTCCACCGGAATGACGTGGGTCTCGTCGTGGATAAAATAGGGGTCGGCACGGATGGCCTCCTCCACCCGGCCCAGTTCCGCGCCCGGCAGCAGCTCCACATAGACCATCCTCCGGTGAAGTCCGGTTCCCAAAGGGACGGTCAGGGAGAGGGCATCCTTCACCCCGGTGATCGCTTTGACCGCAACCGTGTGGCCCATGCTCATCCCCGGCCCGAAGTCGGTGTAAGTGATGCCCCGGGGGGCGGATGCTTCCAGCAAGGCCCTCACTGCCGAATCCAGGCCCGGGTCCCATCCGGCGGAGAGGATGGCTGCCACTCCGTTCTCCTTAGCCACCCGATCCAGCCTGGCCCGCACCTGAGGGATATCCCCGTGGATGTCAAAACTGTCAGCTGTGGCGATGCCCTTGCGCAGCAGCTTCACCGCCGCCTCCGGCACCATCCGGGAGGGGAGGGCCAAAATCGCCGCCTGGGGCTTTTGAGGCAGGTTCTCCACCGAATCCGCCACCGCCACCCCCGGCAGGCCGGAGAGCCCTCCGCCGCTGTGGCGTACTACCCCGACCAACGAGAGATCTGGGGAGGCGAGCACCGCTTCCACGGCGGCCTTGCCCACATTTCCATAGCCGATCACCGCTGTCTTAATCATGAAAAACAACTCCTTTTTGCTCGCCCCATTTGGGCGCAAAAAAGGACGGGGCACAGGGGATTCCCCTTTTGCACCGTCCTTTTTGTTTCTTATTCAACCGGGAGATTATGCGATATAACCTTTCAGGCTCTCAGGGAGCTCAGAGGGATCGCAGGATACGGTAAACACCAATTCCACTTCGCTGTCTTTGGTCAGCTTGTTCAGCTTGTCGATCATCTTGGCCAGGCCTTCCAGGTCTTTTCCGCCGATTTTCAGGGTTGCATCCACATACATGTCAGTGATGTCATAATTCCCCGCCAAAATGCCGGCCAGGAAGCCATAGAACGCATCAAATCCACTGATGTCATAGGTCTCAATGTCCACAAGGCGGGCCTTATGACTCAGGTCATAGGTCAGCTGCAAGCCTTTCTCCACACAAACAACCGCACCGTGATCCTTTGCGACCGCTGCGTTGACGCCGTCTACCAGTTTTTTTGTTTTCCCGGAGCCCTTATTCCCTACAATCAATTTAATCATGGTGTTTTCCTCCCTTTTTGGTGGTATTATGTAACCGCTGGCGCGGGTACCTTCCTGTTTTGTTGTGGGCATTACAGCTGTGCTTCCAGCTGCTGCCGCAGTTCCTCGTAACCGGGTTTGCCGAGCAGGGCGAACATGTTTTTCTTGTATGCCTCCACACCCGGCTGGTCAAAAGGGTTGATCCCCAAAAGATAGCCGCTGACGGCACAGGCCATTTCCATAAAGTAGATGAAATATCCCGTCTCAAAGGCGTTGACCTGGGGCAGTTCCAGCACTACACTGGGCACCCCGCCGGAGCGGTGGGCCAAGGCCGTGCCCTCCATGGCTTTGCGGTTGACCTCTGAGAGCTTCCAGCCGGCCAGGAAGTTGAGACCGTCGAAATTCTCCTCTTCTTTGGGGAGAATGAATTCCTCAGCCGGCTCCCCCAAATCCACAATGGTTTCAAAGAGGATGGGGCTACCCTCCTGGATGAACTGGCCCAGGGAATGGAGGTCGGTGGAGAAGGTGGCCGCTGTGGGGAGAAGTCCCTTGTGCTCCTTGCCCTCGCTCTCCCCAAAGAGCTGTTTGTACCACTCCGCCATCATGGAAAAGCTGGGGTCGTAGCTGACCAGCATTTCCGCCTTTCGCCCTTTGCGGTAGAAAAGGTTGCGGATAGCCGCGTAACGGATGCAGCTGTTGCCGCCAAAATCCGGGGCGGACAACTCCTCCCGGGCAGTGGCGGCGCCGTCCATCAGCGCCTGAATATCCCCGCCGCTGACGGCGATGGGCAGAAGCCCCACCGGGGTGAGAACCGAGTACCGGCCCCCCACATCGTCGGGGATGACAAACCGCTCATACCCCTCCCGAACCGCTAAGTCGTGAAGGGTGCCCCGGCTGCGGTCGGTGGTGCAGTAGATACGCTTCTGGGCTTCCTGTTTGCCGTACCGGTGCTCCAGGTACTCCCGGAATACCCGGAAAGCGATGGCAGGCTCGGTAGTGGTCCCGGATTTGGAGATCACATTGACCGACACCCGTTTCCCCTCGCAGAGGGAGAGGAGCTGGCACAGCTGGCTGGAACTCATATTGTTGCCGGCAAAATAGATCTGGGGGGAATCCTTGGCAAGGCTGTTGTACAGCGGGGAGCCCAAAAGCTCAATCACCGCCCGCGCCCCCAGGTAGGAGCCGCCAATGCCGATGACGACAAGCAGGTCGCTGTCCCGCCGGATTTTTTGGGCAGCCATCTGGATGCGGCAAAACTCATCCCGGTCATACTCCGCCGGCAGATCCAGCCACCCGAGAAAATCATTCCCCCGGCCGGTGCGCTTGCAGAGCGTCTGGTGGGCCGCCACCGCTTGGGCGGCGATTGCGTCAAAATCTTCGGGGCTCAGGAAGCCTTTCAGATACTGTTCTTTCAGCTTAGTCGCCATAGAACTTCCTCCTCGTTTTGCCTTATCCATAGTTTAGCGTATTCCAGCAAATTTTTCAAGTTTAAAAGTGATAATTCTCCTGTTTTTGTTGATCATTCACAGATTTTTAAGAATTCATCCGACTGGCGGCCTCCCACAGGGTTTCTAGGCCCTTGAGGAAAGTCATCCGCTCCACGCCGCTGGCCGCGGTCAAGTCGTAGCGGCTCACCGGGGTGCCCTCCACCAAAACGGTGACCGAACCCAGGACCTCCCCCTGCTCCACCGGGGCGTGGACATCCTCGGCCAGCTGGATCTCCTGGGTGATGGAACTGCCGCCGCCCTTCTCCACCACAACTGGCATAGGAGGCACAAACTGGACCTCCACCTGGCGCTCTACACCGCCCAAAACTTTCACTGGGGTCAGCTGTTCTTGGATGGATGGCGGCTGTACCGCTTCATAGTTGGCAAAGCCGTAATCCAACAGGGTGCGGGCGGCGTTAAACCGCTCGTCGCTGGTGCTGGAGCCCATGGTGACCGCCACCAGGCTCAGGTTCCCGCGGGTGGCGGAGGCGGAAAGGCAGCTTCCCGCGCCGTCGGTGGTTCCGGTCTTCAGGCCAGTGGCCCCTTTGTAAAAGCGGATCAGCCGGTTGGTGTTGACCAGTTGGGTTTTGCCGTCCCGCAGGGAATCCATCCAGACGGTGGTGTACTCTTTAATTTTTTCGTGTTTTAGGAGCTCCCGGGACATGATGGAGATATCCCGTGCGGTGCTCAGGTGGCCGTCGGCGTCCAGGCCATTGGTGTTTTCAAAATGGGTGTTTGTCATCCCCAGTTCCTGGGCCCGGCGGTTCATCAGGTCCACAAAGGCGTCTTCGCTGCCGGCTAGGTGTTCCCCCAGAGCGCAGGCCGCGTCGTTGGCGCTGGAGATGGCCGTCGCCTTGAGCAGCTCGTGGACGGTCATCTCCTCCCCCACCTCCAGCCAGATTTGGGAGCCCCCCATGCTGTTGGCGTTGGGGGAACAGGTCACTTTGTCCTCCAAGCTGATTTTGCCGCCATCCAAGGCCTCCATCACCAGAAGGAGGGTCATCACCTTGGTGATGGACGCCGGGTGCATCTTTTCGTCCGCGTTCAGTTCGTAGAGCACCCTGCCGGTGTTCTGTTCCACCAAAATGCCCGATTTTGCCGGGATATCCCCCACCGCGCCCGGCTGTGCCCACACGGGCAGGGCCTGCGCCAGCAAGAGGGCCGCGGCGACAAAGGCCGCTGTGCATTGCCGGATCGCTCGTTTCATACGCTCACCTCGTCGATTCAAAACTCGGTACAGTGTATGCTCGCCCCGCCGCCGCGAGAACGGCTTTCCCTTCCGCGGCAGATTGTGGGGAAAATTTTGCAAAAGCGACGTTTTTTCCCCCGCCGGATTGATCGTTTTACCTAGAAACCGCCCCCGTTCAGGGGGATTATTTCGGCTGGCTGCGTCTTGTAATTGCACGGGGGATTTTGTATAATTTAGAGGTAAGAAATTCGCGGTCTCGGCATCGGGGCCGCTTGTTTTGCTCCCGCTCACCCGATTATATCGGGGACAAGCTGTGAAAAACCGCGAAACCCGGGGTTTTGCGGCCTCTACAGCCCTGCCGGGGCGGGAAAAAACCTCTCGCCAGCCCTCTGCTTCGCGTGACGGGAGGAACCCTTTTATTATGAGCGCCGACGCGAAGCGGCAGAATGGATGATTGCTATGCGCATCGCTTTTTATACCCTGGGCTGCAAGGTCAACCAGTATGAGACCCAGGTCCTCAGCCAGCAGTTTGCCGCCGCCGGTTTTGATTTGGTGGAGCCCACCGATATCGCCGACGTCTACGTGGTCAACTCCTGCACCGTTACCTCCAGCGGGGACAAAAAAACCCGCCAGATCCTGCGCCGGCTAAAGCGGCAGAACCCCGCCGCTAAGGTGGCGCTGACCGGCTGTTTCCCCCAGGCCTTCCCCGACGCGGCAGAGGCTTTTACTGAGGCGGACGTCATCACCGGTTCCTACAACCGGGCCTCCTTGCTGCCCGCCATCCGGGAGTGCCTGGCAACCGGCAGCCGGGTGGTCAACATCACCGCCCACCAAAAAGGGGAAGCCTTTGAGGACATGAAGGCCGGAAAGTTCTTTGAAAAGACCCGGGCTTCCATCAAAATTGAGGACGGGTGCGAGCGCTACTGCGCCTACTGCATCATCCCCTATGCCCGGGGGCCGGTCCGCTCCAAACCTTTGATGGATCTGAAGCTGGAGCTGACCGAGCTGGCCGCCGCCGGCTATAAAGAAGTCGTCCTGGTGGGCATCAACCTGTCGGCCTATGGCAAGGACTTCGGCGGCCATCTGACCGACGCCATCGCCCTGGCCTGCACCACCGACGGCATCGAGCGGGTCCGCCTGGGCTCCATCGAGCCGGAGATGATCACCGACAAAGACCTGGAGGAGATGGCCCGCTATCCCCGCCTCTGCCCCCAGTTCCACCTGGCGCTGCAAAGCGGGTGCGACGCCACCCTCAAGCGGATGAACCGCAAATACGACACCGCCGAATACCGCCGGATGGTGGGCAAAATCCGGGAGCTGTTTGAGAACCCCTCCATCACCACCGACATCATGGTGGGCTTCCCCGGCGAGACCGAGGAGGAATTTGCCTCCACCCTCCAGTTCGTAGAGGAGATCGGCCTGGCCAAGGCCCATGTCTTCTCCTACTCCATCCGGGAGGGCACCGCCGCCGCCCGGATGTCCGGCCAGGTGGACCCGCAGGTCAAGGAGGAACGCAGCGCCCGGCTCATCGCCGCCACCGGCAAGACCCGGCAGGAGTTCCTCCAAAACCAGGTGGGCACCGTCCAGGAGGTGCTGTTTGAAACCCAAACTGGCGGCCTGACCCACGGGTACAGCAAAAACTATACCCCGGTCTTTGTAAAGACGGATGAAGATGTCACCGGCGCCATCCTCCGGGTGGAGATCACCGGGGCCGAGGCTGACCACTGCATCGGCCGCATCCTGTAACCCTATGTTATCCCTTCGGCATCCGCCGAATTTATCTGTGTTCCCCATCCCCTCAACCGACCATAAATGAGTAGTAAGGAGAGTTTGGAATGTCTGTTACCAGAATCTATGTGGAAAAGCGCCCCGAATTTGCCGTGGAGGCCGCCGGTGCCCTTTCCGACATCACCTCCGCCCTGTCCATCGACTCCATCACCTCCCTGCGCCTTGTCAACCGGTACGACGTGCAGGGAATCTCCCAGGAGGATTTTGACGCCGCCCGGGGCACCATTTTTTCCGAGCCCCAGGTGGATGACACCTATGATGAGCTGCCCGCCTGCAATGGCCGGGTGTTCGCGGTGGAATACCTCCCCGGCCAGTTTGACCAGCGGGCCGATTCCTGTGCCCAGTGCATCCAGATTTCCACCCAGAAGGACCGCCCGGTGGTCCGTTCCGCCAAGGTCTACCTGCTGGAAGGGGAGGTCTCCGACGCCGACTTTGCCCGCATCAAGGCCTATCTGATCAACCCGGTGGAGAGCCGGGAGGCCTCCCTGGAAAAACCGGAGACCTTGGACACCAACTACGCCATCCCCGAGACGGTGGAAACCCTCTGCGGATTCACCGCCCTTTCGGAGGAGGAGCTCTCCCAGTTCATCCGCCAGTACGGCCTGGCCATGGATCTGGACGACATCAAATGCTGCCAGAACTATTTCAAAAATGAGGAGAAGCGGGACCCCACCATCACCGAGGTTCGGATGATCGACACCTACTGGTCCGACCACTGCCGCCACACCACCTTCTCCACCCATATCGACGACGTTTCCATCGACTGCGATTACATCAAGGACACCTATCGGGAATATCTCTCCCTGCGGGAGACCCTGTACGCCGGCAAAGACCGCCCCATCACCCTGATGGACCTGGCCACCATCGGCGCAAAAGCCCTGAAAAAACAGGGGCTTCTCACCGACCTGGACCAGTCGGAGGAGATCAACGCCTGCTCGGTAAAGATCAAGGTGGACCACGACGGGGTTTTGGAGGACTGGCTCCTGATGTTTAAGAACGAGACCCACAACCACCCCACTGAGATCGAGCCCTTCGGCGGTGCGGCCACCTGCCTGGGCGGCGCCATCCGCGACCCCCTCTCCGGCCGGAGCTATGTCTACCAGGCCATGCGCCTCACCGGTGCGGCCGACCCCCTCGCCCCGGTGGAGGATACCATCCAGGGCAAACTCTCCCAGCGCAAAATTGTCACCACTGCCGCGGCGGGCTACAGCTCCTACGGCAACCAGATCGGCCTGGCCACCGGCCACGTGACCGAACTGTACCATCCCGGCTATGTGGCCAAGCGGATGGAGGTGGGCGCAGTCATCGGCGCGGCCCCTGCGGAAAATGTAGTCCGCATGGTCCCCGAAGCCGGGGATGTGGTCATCCTGCTGGGCGGCAAGACCGGCCGGGACGGCTGCGGCGGCGCAACCGGCTCCTCCAAGAGCCACACGGTAGAATCCCTGGAGAGCTGCGGAGCCGAAGTCCAGAAGGGCAATGCCCCCGAGGAGCGCAAGATCCAGCGGCTGTTCCGCAATGGTGAGGTCACCCGGATGATCAAGCGCTGCAACGACTTCGGCGCAGGCGGCGTGTCGGTGGCCGTAGGCGAGCTGGCCGACGGCCTCTCCATCAACCTGGACGCCGTCCCCAAGAAATACGACGGCCTGGACGGCACCGAGCTTGCCATCAGCGAAAGCCAGGAGCGGATGGCCGTCGTGGTCGCCGCCGGCGATGTGGACAAGTTCATCGCCGAGGCTTCCAAGGAAAACCTGATGGCCACCCCTGTTGCGGTGGTCACTGACACGGGCCGCCTCTCCATGACCTGGAACGGCAACACCATCGTGGACCTCTCCCGGGAGTTCCTCAACTCCAACGGCGCGGTGAAACACACCACCGTTGCGGTTCCTGCCCCTCAGTTCTCCGAGAAAGCCCACGGCGCTTCCCTGCCTATGGAGGAAAAATGGCCCAAGGTTTTGGGTCACCTGAACGTCTGCTCCCAGAAGGGCCTGGTGGAGCGGTTTGACTCCTCGGTGGGCGCGGCCACTGTGCTGGCTCCCTTTGGCGGCAAGCACCAGCTGACCCCCGCCCAGGCCATGGCAGCCAAGATCCCCGTCCTCACCGGCGAGACCAACACCGCCTCCCTGATGGCCTGGGGCTTCAACCCCTACATCGGCGAGGTGTCCCCCTATCATTCCGCCATGCTGGCCGTGGTGGAGTCGGTGGCTAAAATTGTAGCCGCCGGCGGCAGCTACCGCCACTGCTGGATGAGCTTCCAAGAGTACTTTGGCAAGGTCAAGGATGACCCCGCCCGCTGGGGCAAGCCCTTCGCCGCCCTGTTGGGCGCTTTGAAGGCACAGCTGGAGCTGGGCATTGGGGCCATCGGCGGTAAGGATTCCATGTCCGGCACCTTTGAGGACATCGACGTCCCCTCCACCCTGATCTCCTTCGCCGTTTCCACCGCCCAGGTAGACAAGGTGGTCTCCGGCGAATTCAAAAAATCCGGTAGCCCGGTCTACCTGCTCCAGCCGGAGTTTGACAAAAACGGCCTGCCCTGCTTCGACTCGGTTAAAAAGGTGTTTGACACCGTCGAAAAGCTGATCTCTGAGAAGAAGGTCCTCTCCGCCTACACCCTGGGCATCGGCGGCGTGGCGGCCGCCGTCAGCAAGATGGCCTTCGGCAACTCCATCGGCTTTGCCTTCGCAGAGAAGCAGGACGAAAACACCCTCTTTAAGACCTCCTATGGCGGCTTTGTGCTGGAAACTGCAGAGGAGATCGACGGCCTGCCTCTCCTGGGCCATACCACCGAGGACTTCACCGTAAAGGTCAACGGCGCCACCGTGGACCTCTGCAAGGCCCAGGAGGTTTGGGAGAACAAGCTGGCCCCCATCTTCCCCGCCCAGCTCCCCACCCCCAAGATCCTGGTGCCCACCCACTCCTTTGCGGCTAATAAGGAATTCCACGCCGCATCAAAGATCGCCAAACCCCGGGTGCTGATCCCTGTATTCCCCGGCACCAACAGCGAGTACGACACCGCCAAAGCCTTTGAACGGGCCGGCGGCAGCGCCACCACCTTTGTGATCAAAAACCTCTCCTCCCAGGATATCGAGGAATCGGTTGCCGCCTTTGAGGAGTTGATCCACCAGTCCCAGATCATCGCCATCCCCGGCGGCTTCTCCGGCGGCGACGAACCCGACGGCTCCGGCAAGTTCATCACCGCCTTCTTCCGCAACCCGCGGATCAAAGACGCGGTCCACGACCTGCTCAAAAACCGGGACGGCCTGATGCTGGGCATCTGCAACGGCTTCCAGGCCCTCGTTAAACTGGGCCTTGTCCCCTTCGGTGAGATCGTGGACATGGACGAGACCTGCCCCACACTGACCTTTAACCGGATCGGCCGCCACCAGGCCAAGCTGGTCCGCACCCGCATCGCCTCCAACAATTCCCCCTGGCTGATGCATTCCCAGGTGGGGGATGTCTACACCATCCCGATCTCCCACGGCGAGGGCCGGTTTGTCGCCAGCCCCCAGCTGCTGGAGAAGATGGCCCAAAACGGCCAGATCGCCACCCAGTATGTGGATCTCTGCGGCAATCCCACCCTGGATACCCGCTACAACCCCAACGGTTCGGTGGACGCCATCGAGGGCATTCTCTCCCCTGACGGCCGCGTTCTGGGCAAGATGGCCCACTCCGAGCGGTTCAGCGGCGGCACCTTCTGCAATGTGCCCGGCAACTACGATATGAAATTGTTTGAGGGCGCTGTGGACTACTACACCAAATAACCAATAAACCCAAAACCGCCGGGGGCTGTTAGCCCCCGGCGGTTTTTTGAAAGAAAATATTTCGATTGCGGCTACAACTTCCCCCTAGAGTTTTTGGTGGAAATTGGGTAGACTAAACGGGATAGTCCGTTACCCTTCAAAGGGGACGATCTCCTGAAAAAGGGCCCGGGTTTTGGGCGGGATCCTCTTGTCCAGATGGCAGCTTCCAAAGGCCCAAAGCCGGTACTCGCAGCTCTCGCTGACCCGGTCGAAGAAGGCCCCCAGCAGGTTGCTCCGCTCCCCTTGGGGATTCAAAAACCGGTACAGCCGCCCCGAACACTCGTGGGTGACGATCAAATCCACCCGGTTGCCCAACTGGGCGAGGGACTCCTCCCCATGGGCGATCTCCTCCTGGGTGGGCATCTCCTGGGGCCACCAGCTTTCCCCTTCCCGGCGCAGCTCAATGTCCGGGCTCTCCCCGCCGCCAAAGGCAAAGATGGTTTTGCCCTCCACCCGGTAACATTCCCCCCGCATCAGATGGATGAGGTTGCCGGAAATCCGGTGGATTTTTCCGCCGTTCCACTCCTCTTCCGGGTAGGCGGCCAGCCGGTCCAGGTTGTCGTGGGTTCCCTCCACAAAGGCGATGGTATACCGGCGCTTGCCCAGCCATTTGAGGTGTTTCTCTTCCCCCTTGGAGCCGTCCCAGATAAAGCCGAAATCCCCGCAGATGATGAGGGTATCCCCCTTTTTCAGCTGTTTTGCCTCTTTGGATTGAAAACGCTCCATCCCGCCGTGGGTATCCCCCGTCAGATAGATCATCTGCTAACCGCTCCTTTGTCTTTACCCATCCGGGTTTTTCTGGTATACTAAAGGGTATAGGATCGTACCCGCCCCCTGCGGGGGTCCCGATTATTGTACCACAAAGTCTGCACAAACTTTAAGAATTGCGGTGCGGCTCTTGCCGCAAAGTGCTTCGCCCTGCAAGCAATTCTTCGAATGCCACGGCTTTGCTGTGGCTATTGTACCATGTATTTGCGACGGTTTCCAGCCTGGATTTGAATTTTCGTCAGCTGGTTTTCTGCCATTTCCGATAAACGGCTTTTATGGAAGTGAGGTTCCCATACCATGAAAAAATTTCGTTTTCTCCCCTTGCTTTTGATCATCTGCCTGCTCTTTTCCTCCATCCCCGCCTATGCCCAGTATGAGCCCCTGTTCGACGTCCAATCCAAGGCGGTCTATTTGGTCAACCTGGACACCGGCAACGTGATCTATGAAAAAAACGCCGATGCGAAGATGTATCCCGCTTCGCTGACCAAGATCATGACGGCCATCGTGGTGCTGGAAAACATCGACGACCTGGATGGCACCGAAATCACCTTCAAGCCCTATCTGGAAGTGATGATGAGCGAGAAAAACGCCCAGTACGGCGGCATCTCTTTGGGTGGCCTGTATCGGGGGGACACCCTCACCGCCCGGGAACTCCTCTATGCGATGATGCTCCCCTCCGCCAACGAGGCGGCGGTGATTTTGGCCGATTATGTAGGGGATGGCTCCCTGGATTACTTTTATGACCTGATGAACCAGAAAGCCCAGGAGCTGGGCTGCACCGGCACTCATTTTTCCAGCGCCAATGGCCTTCATGAGGCGGACAACTACACCACCGCCAAAGACATGTACTTAATCACCCGCTACGCCATGCAGAACCCGGACTTTGCGGAGATTGTCTCCACCACCTTCTACGATGGCGGCCTCAACATCAAAGGCCAGAACCTGTACTGGAACACCACCAACAAGATGATGGTGAAAGGCAGCGGCTATTACTATCCTTATATCACCGGGGTCAAAACCGGCACCACCGAAGAAGCGGGCCGGTGCATTGTCACCACCGCCTCCCGAGATGGATACTCGTATCTGATGGTGGTGATGGGCGCCCCCATGGAGGGGGACACCAACATCGCTATGGAGGAGACCCAGAAGCTCTACGACTGGGTGTTCTCGACCTTTCGGGTCAAAACCATCACCGAGCAGGGGGAAAGCCTGGTGGAAGTCCCCCTCAAGCTCTCCTGGAACAAGGACCATCTCAAACTGATGAGCGGCGAACGGTTCCAGGCGCTGATCCCCGACGACATCGACGTGGCCAGCTTAACCACCGAATATGAACTGCCCAACTACATCAAAGCCCCTATTAAAAAGGGGGATTTTGTGGGGTACCTCCACTTCTCACTGGCTGGGGAAGAGCTGGGCCAGGTGGAATTGGTCTCGATGGAAAATGTAGACCGGAACATCTTCCTCTTTTATGTAGACCTTCTCTCCACCATGCTGCGGGCCTATTGGTTTAAGTTTGTGGTGGTCTTTGCAGTCCTTTCCACCCTCTGCTATGTGGGGCTGATGTTTTTGCAGCAGAAGGGGAAACGGCGGTACAAACCTGTGCGCCGGCGGAAAAATCTATAACTATATGTAGAATTTCTGGATGTTTTTTCAAAAAGAGCCGCGATTGCGGCTCTTTTTCTATGGGTCTTATCCTTTTCCCTGCCCAGCCGGTGAATTTCACCGGCCCTATAACAAGAATGGAAATCGATCCCCCTTCCAGCAGGATGCTATGGGCAACCCAATAATAGATGGCATACAGCATCTTCAAACCCCCTTCTCCAACAGGAAGCCGGCAGCGGATATGTCGTCTTCCCGCCCGTCCATCCGGCGGTCGAAGGCAGTCTGCACCAGCTGCCGGCAAACTTCCTCCACCCCGGCAGCCCGGTACTGGTCGATGACCGAGGGAATCCAGTCTACCCCGGTGGCGGTCACCCCGTCGGAGACCATCACCACCATATCCCCTTCCCTAAGGCCGATGGTGCTTTTCTCGAAACTGACCCCCCGCAGGATGCCCGCAGGCAGGGAGGTGGACTCCACATACCCAGTCCTGCCGGATTTGACCACAAAGGTAGGGGCTGCCCCCGCCTTGTAGAAGTCGGCCCGGCCGGTGTACAGGTCGATTTGAGTCACGTCGATGGTGGCCAAAGATTCTTCCCCGGATTTGACCAGCAGCGCGGAGTTCACCATCTTGAGGGCGGCGTCAAACCCCACCCCCGCCTGGATTAACCGGCAGAGGAGTCCGGTTGTCATAGCGGAATCCACCGCGGCCGCACCTCCGCTCCCCATCCCATCGGAGAGGACGATGTACCCATTGCCCCGGCCGTCGGTCAGCTGCTCATAACAATCGCCGCAGAGGCGGCTTTGGCCGCAAGACCGCTGTGCCCCGCCCCAAGCCAGGGTATAGGCTGCCTTCTCGGTAAAGGTGAGGGCCACCTGCTTGCCAGCGGATTCCAATTGAGGCAGGTCAAATTCCCGGTTGCACAGGTCAGAGAGGTCCAAGGCGGTGGTCTGGTTGTCAATCCGGGCCAATTTATAAGGGGAGAGAAGCACCTGAACAGTCATCCGGTCGGAGCGGTCCAGGTAACAGGAGGCCATAGTAGGCTCCACCCCTTTCCCTGTAAAATACTCCAGCACCTTTGCCCCCAGTTTGCGGTCCTGGCCGGCGATCTCCCCCAATTCCCGGGAGACCGACTCCATCAATAAGGCCATCCCCTCAAACTGGTCGGTGACCACCGAGCGCACCTGGGAGACCTTGCGCTGGGTGCCGATTTTCTTGATATACTCCCCGTATTCGTAGTTGAGGGAGGCGAGGAACTCATCCGGCTTGCAGCATCGCTGAGCCAGGGGCTCCGCCAGCTCCTCCCGCAGGATCACCCCGTTTTTCTTGAGGATGGCAAGGCCATCGTTGAGGCAGTTCATGGTGTCGTTGTAGGCGATCTGCCAGCACTTGTTTTTCATGCCGCACCGCTTGCAGACCCGGTCTGCCACCTTGGAATAGACGGTGGAGATGTCGCTGGCCTGCATTGACTCCAGCCGGTCGGAGACCTGGTGGGTGGTCTCAGCGATCTCCCGCAGGGCCTGGCTGGCCGATTGGAGTCTTTGCTCCAGCAGGGCTTGGAACAGCGCTTCATCCACCCCAGGGCCTTTGCGTGCCTCCGGGCTCACCCGGGCCAGCCACCGGGCGGGGAGCAGTACAAATACCACCGAAGCAGCTGCGGCTTCCACCACGGCGCTGGGGCTCCCCCCTTGAGAGACCGCTGTGGCAATGGCGCAGACGATGGTCACCGAAGCCGCTGTCCCCAGCCGCCCAGTAGGGGAAAAGAGCCCGGCCACCAAACCGCTGAGGCAATACGCCCCCATCAGGTAACCGTAGGAGCCACCCATCATCCCCACGGCTATGCCCGCGGTGATCCCCGCGATGGAGCCCGCCGTCTCACCGCCGGTGTAGGCAGCCACCAGCAGCACCACCAAGGCCAGCATCCGGCCCACCGACACGTCAAATATTTCCAATCCAGATAAAGCGATCACCAATATCCCAAATGTAATTACCAAGCAGGTGATGTCATTCTTGTCCGCATTGGCGAGGCCCAGGTCCAACGCCCCTTGGCTGCGGGTGAAAAAATAGGCGGCTCCTGCAGCGATCACACTTTCCGACAGGGTGACCAGCGCATCGGAGAGGTAGAACCCGCTGACCGCCGTCACCGCCACCGAGGGGATTCCCATGGCAACTAGGGCGGCAACCGGCGCCAGCATGGCGTTCCACCGCAGGGCCGGCGTGGTGGCCACCAGCCACCGGATGGCAAAGGCCAGCACCACTGCGCCGACGTATTTCATATTCCCCGCCGGGTTGCTGGAGAAGCAGTAGCCCAAAATAGCCCCCAAGGCAGCCGCCGGCACATTCTTCTGTTTGCTGCTGGCGGTGACCGCTACCCCAAAGGGGGCGATATCCCCAAATAGAAAGGCGTTGGCCATTAAAAAGGCCACGGCCGCCGTCACCAGCATCTCCACCGCGAAACGGTAGGTTTTCAGCTCCTGGCGCAGGCGATCCCAAAGGGAAATACCCACCACATCGGTTCTGTTGTTCACGCTGCTTCCTCCTTTTTTCCATGCAGCGGGCACCGCCGCATACATCCAAAATTGCTGGCATAGAATAATCAGTTGTATTTATTACAATTTGTATAATCCATTATAGTCACTCCCAAATGCGGAATCTGTCGGTTTTTCCACTTTTCCCCATTGGTTTTGGGGATTTTTTCGGAGAACTCCCCCGCATTTGACCCCTGGCGCCAACCGTTTTCCCCCCGTTTTCCCCACGGGGAGGAAATTCCCCCAAAATCCCGGGTTTTTCTTGACAAGGCCGCAGCCAAAGCGGTACTATAATAGGTACTGCGGTGGATGTCTGCCATCCGCCGACTCTATGAAAGAAAGGCGGCAACAAGAATGAACTATGACTGCGTACGCACCAGATTTGCGCCCAGCCCCACTGGTTACATGCATGTGGGCAACCTGCGCACCGCACTGTACGGCTATCTGACTGCGAGAAGCACTGGCGGAAAAATGATCCTGAGAATTGAGGATACCGACCAGGAACGCTTTGTCGAAGGCGCTCTTGATATTATATACAACACCTTAAAAGACACCGGCCTCACCTGGGACGAAGGCCCCGACATCGGCGGCCCTTACGGCCCCTATGTCCAGAGCGAGCGGATGAGCATTTACAAGGAGTATGCCCTGAAGCTGATCGAATCCGGCCACGCCTACTACTGCTTCTGCGACAAGGGCCGGCTGGAGGAACTGCGGGTGCTGCAGAAGGCGTCGGGACAAGCCCCCAAATATGACAAGCACTGCCTGCACCTCTCCAAAGAGGAGATCCAGGCTAAGCTGGACGCCGGCATCCCCTATGTCATCCGGCAGAACATTCCCACCACCGGCACCACCACCTTCCACGATGAGATCTTCGGGGACATCACGGTGGAGAACAACACCCTTGATGACCAGGTGCTCATCAAGACTGACGGCATGCCCACCTACAACTTTGCCAATGTGGTGGATGACCACCTGATGGAGATCACCCATGTCATCCGCGGCAACGAGTACCTCTCCAGCGCCCCCAAGTACAACCTGCTGTATGAGGCCTTTGGCTGGGAGATCCCCAAATACATCCACACCCCTCCGGTCATGAAGGACGCCACCCACAAGCTCTCCAAGCGCAACGGCGACGCCTCCTACCAAGATCTGATTGAAAAGGGTTACCTGAAAGAGGCCATCCTCAACTACATCCTCCTTCTGGGCTGGAGCCCCAAGGGCGACCAGGAGATCTTCACCCTCCAGGAGATGATCGAGAACTTCAACATCGAGGGGATCAGCAAATCCCCCGCCATCTTCGATCCTCAGAAGCTGCGGTACATCAACGGCGAGTACATCCGCAAGCTCACCCCCGAAGAGTTCCATGAAAAGGCCCTTCCTTGGATCCGCAAAGGGGTTTCCAAGGCGGATGTGGACACCCATCTCATCGCCCAGGTGCTGCAAGCCCGGTGCGAGGTGTTGGAGGACATTCCTGAGCAGCTGGACTTCATCGACGCCCTGCCCGCGTACTCCAACGAGCTGTACATCAGCAAAAAGATGAAGACCAATGAGGAGACCTCCCTGGAGGCCCTCAAAGCTGCCCTCCCTGTGCTGGAAGCCATCCCCGAAGCGGAATTTGACGTAGAGCACATTCACGCCGCCCTCTTCGACCTGATCGCTAAATTGGGCGTGAAGAACGGCTACATGCTATGGCCGGTGCGGGTCGCCGTCAGCGGCAAACAGTTCACCCCCGGCGGCGGCATTGAAATCTGCGCCATGCTGGGCAAAGAGGAATCCCTGGCCCGCATCCACAAGGGCATTGAACAGCTCACCAAGTAAAAAAGACACAAAAAGGCCCCGAAAGCAAGATGCTTTCGGGGCCTTTTTTATCGTGCTAGTTATCCCTGGCGGTAGGGTCAGGGCGTTCCCATTGGATGTGGTTGGCCTGGTAGACAAAATCCTCTCCATCCACCTGGATGGTCAGCTGGGCCTGGATGTTGAGAAGGTAATCCTCCAGATCCTCACCGCCGCCCAGCCCATAGACCTCATAGTCAAGGGTGAGGATATCCCCTTGGGCTGAACTGCCGGTGACAACATAATACACCGGCCCGCCGCCCCGGCCGCCCAGGTAACGATAAGTCCCGGCCTGGGGGTCGTAGCTCTCCGACAATTGGGAGCGGATCTGTTCCGCCGTCCAGCCGAAGTGGGAAATCAGCGGTTCCTCCACCGCCTCTTGGGGGTAAATGCCATCGGGATACTGGGCATACAACTCCTCCCGCTCCTCCTGGGTGAAGGAGTCCTCAAACAGCATAAAGAGGAGGTCGCTTCCCACCACATTCCCCTCCTCGTCCAGCTTCTTCCCCAGCTGGGCGGGGTCGCCGGTATATTCCCGCCAGAAGAAACCGGAATAGGCGAGGGGGGAGAGGTACTTCTCCGCGTACTCCTGCTGCCGCTCATCCATGGAAGGCAGCTCTTCGCGGGGCTCCTCCCGGGAAAGGATTTCCCCCTGGGATCCGGCGGAAGCGCTGCTCTCCTGGGAGGAGGATCTTCCTGTGCCGCTGCACCCCGCCAACAGGAACAGTGCCAGACAAACCGCCAATGCTTTCTTCATCTTTTCACACCCTTTCCAATTTCCTGCCTTTTTCCTCATTCTAATGGAAATCGCCAGAAAAGGCAACTCTTTACAGGATGGGAAGCAAAAAACGCAGATTCCCTTAGGATGAAAGAATTCCGCCGGAACCCTGTCCCGGCGGAATTCTTTCTTCTATAGACTACTGCAAAAATCCAATCTTCTTATACACTTTGTCCAAGGTGCGGGCGCTGATGGCAAGGGCCTGCTCCGCGCCGTGGCGGTAACAGGATTCCAGGTAGGATTTATCCGCCTGAAGGGCAGCAAACCGCTCCCGAACCGGCTTGAGGGCGTCAGCCACCGTCTCCCCAACGGCCAGCTTGAAGTCGCCGTAGCCTTTGCCTTCAAACTCTTTGGCGATATCATCGTAGCTCTTGCCGGTGATCACCGAGTAGATGTTCATCAGGTTGTTGATGCCATCCTTCCCCTCCCGGTAGACCACCTCCGCCTCCGAGTCGGTGATAGCCCGTTTAAATTTGCGGATAATGGTGTCCTCATCATCCAGGATGGTGATGAAGGCGTTGACATTCTCATCCGATTTGCTCATCTTCTTGGTGGGTTCCTGCAAACTCATGATTTTAGCCCCCGCTTTGGGGATGTAAGGCTCCGGCACGGTAAACACATTGCCGTGGAGGTTATTGAACCGGATGGCAATATCCCGGGCCAGTTCCAGATGCTGTTTCTGGTCGATGCCCACCGGGACCAGGTCCGCCTGATAGGCAAGGATGTCGGCGGCCATCAGCACCGGGTAGTCAAACAAGCCGGCGTTGATATTGTCGGCGTGCTTGGCGGATTTATCCTTAAATTGGGTCATCCGGCTCAGTTCGCCAAACTGGGTGTAGCAGTTCAGCACCCAGGCCAGTTCCGCATGGGTGCGCACATGGCTTTGGATAAAGGCGATGCTCTTCTCTGGGTCAATGCCGCAGGCCAGCATCAAGGCGTAGGCGTCCAGAGTGTTTTTGCGCAGCTTTGCCGGCTCTTGCCGGACGGTGATGGCATGCATGTTCACAATGCAGTAGGTGCAGTCGTAATCCTCCTGCAGCTGGGCCCAGTTGCGCACCGCCCCCAAATAATTGCCCAAGGTCATGACGCCGGTGGGCTGGATTCCAGAAAAAATCCGTTTCTTGCGCTCCGGCTGGGGAGCTGTGAGTTGTTGTTCCATAGCAGTTGCCTCCTGTTGATTGTTCATTGCCGCCATCCATTGGCAGGGGAATCAAAAATTAGCCAATCCACTCCCGGCTCAGATCGCCCAGGATTTTGCAGCCCTTGACGATGGCTTCCTCGGAAGGGGTGGAGAAATTGACCCGGAAGGACTGGCTGGAAGCGGATTCATCTGCCAAAAAGGCAGTTCCCGGCACCACCGCCACCCCCCGTTTGATCGCTTCGGCGGCGTAGGCCATCATATCCACCCCGTCGGGCAGGGTGCACCAGATAAACAGGCCGCCTTGGGGATGGGTGAAAGTCACTGCGGGGTGCAGGTATTTGGCCAAGGAATCCAGCATCAAATCCCGTTTTTTGCGGTATAACACCCGCAGGTCCTCAATGTGGGCGGGCAGGTCGTATTCAGCCATATACCGCTCGCAGATGTGCTGGGCCAAAATGTTGGTGTGGACATCGGTGCACTGTTTACCCACTGTGATTTTGGGGATGATATCCTTGTGGGCCAGCACATACCCCACCCGCAGGCCGGGGGACAGCACCTTGGAAAAGCTGCCGCAGTACAGGACGATGCCGTCCTCATCCATTGATTTAAGGGTCGGGACGTCTTCCCCCTCATACCGCAGGTCGCCGTAGGGGTTGTCTTCGAGAATCAGCGCCCCATATTGTTTGGCCAGGGCGTAGACCGCCTTTCGCTTCTCCAAACTCATGGTGATGCCGGTGGGGTTCTGGAAGTTGGGGATCAGGTACAAAAGCTTGACATTTGGGGTGGTCTTCAGGGCCTCTTCCAAAAGGGCCAGGTCGATGCCGTCCCCATCCATGGGGATCCCCTTCAGCTTGGCGCCATAGGAGCGGAAGCAGTTGAGGGAGCCGATGAAAGAGGGATCCTCACAGAGAATCACATCCCCTTCGTTGCAGAAGGTTTTACAGATCAGGTCGATTCCCTGCTGGGCGCCGGCCACCACCACCAGGTCGTCAAACTCCCGCAGGGCGTGGCAGCGGGTGTACATCCAGGTTTTGAGGGCCTCCCGCAGGGGAGGGTACCCTTCGGTGAGGGAGTACTGCAGAACCCCCACCGGGTTCTCCCGCAGCACCTTGGCGGTGATTTGGGCGATGGCCTCCACTGGGAAGGCGTCGGGGGACGGGTTCCCGGCGGAGAAAGCGATGATGCCCGGGTCGGTGGAAAGCTTTAGGATTTCCCGGATGGCCGATGGTTTGACGCCGGATATCCGGTCGGAGAAGGTTAGGTTCATGCAAAACACCTCTTTCTAACGATGGGTGGCTTTTCCCCAGCGATTTTGTTCCGCGACCATTGTATCAAATGAATTTAACATTGTAAAGCGCGAAACTATAGAAAAACGGATTTTCGTGTCTGGTTTGTAAAATGTAGCAGAAAGATTGCTTTTTTCCCCGAGAAACTTTATACTGTTAGTATGGCTCAATTTTGAAAAAAGTCAATGATTTTAAAAGATAGCGGAGGATTATTATGGCACTTGATATTTACTGCGGCTCTTTGGGCCGTTATTATGCCCATAACTGGTGCAATATTGAGGAGCAGAAAACCAAAGGCAAAGAACCCGGCATCGAGGGCGAGCGGATGACCGAACTGTGCAACCTGCCCATCAGCGCCGAGGAGACTGGCGAAGTGGTGCTCCAGTGGAAAGAGTACATCACCGGCCAGATCCAGGCCCACCACAACTGCCCGGTTGATTGGGCCGAGGACCTGAATGGCGACTACGCCACCGACCGCCTCTCCTGGGAGAATTTCGGCGCCCTCATCATCTGGGCCCTCCATGTGGAAATGGGCCGCAAAGCCCCCCTGCATCGCCTGGGCGAGGATTGGGACTGGACAAAGGAGCCGGTGTACCGCAAGTATGTGGACGAAAAAGATTACAAACCCCATTATTCGGCCATCATCACCGGGCCCCAGCTCTCTTTGCCGGTGGATGTGCCCTTTACCTTCACCGCCCAGTGCCCCAGCGGCAAGGTGATCCCCATGGCATCCAGCCTGCGGCAGCACGAGCAGCTCCTGGAGCTCAACGAAGCTTGCTGGAAGGCCACACCTGAGGAGATCCTCTCCTGGAAAGAGACCTACAAAGATGCCAGCATCCTGGAGGAGCGGGCCAAACAAGCCTACTCTGTCTACTATGCCTTGAGCAATTTCTGCATGGAGCACAATGTTCCCATGATGCTTGTATTCTAATATCAACCCACCGGCGGGAAGGAACGCGTTCCTCCCCGCCAATTTTTATACCGCTGCCCCAAAAGGGCCCCGCTTATTTTTATTCCTTTGCCCTACTAAACGGTGGGATTTGGGACATCTTAGTAACGAAATGATCAACAAGGAGTGTAACCGAATGAGATTGCAAAATAAAGTGGTATTGGTCACCGCCTCCACCCGCGGCATCGGCTGGGAGATTGTCAAAGCCTGCGCCAAAGAGGGCGCCGTCGTCTACATGGCGGCCCGCAACTTGGAAAAGGCCGAGGCCCAGGCCAAAGAACTGTGCCTGGAAGGCCACCGGGTGCGGGCGGTCTTCAACGACGCCTACCGGGAGGAGAGCTATGCCACCATGGTGGATGAAGTGGTGGAAAAAGAAGGCCGGGTGGATGTGTTGGTCAACAACTTCGGCACCGGAGACCCCAAACACGACTTCGATGTGGAACACACCGACTTTGAAGTGTTTATGGGTATCCTGCGGACTAACCTGGCCAGTGTCTACCTCAGCACCCAAAGGGTCATCCCAGTGATGAAGAAAAACGGGGGCGGCAGCATCGTCAATATCTCCTCCATTGGCGGCCTGTACCCGGATTTGGCCCGCATTGCCTACGGTATCAGCAAAAACGCCATCAACTATATCACCGAGAACTTGGCCGTCCAGGGGGCCCGCAGTGGTATCCGCTGCAACGCCGTGCTCCCCGGCATGACTGCCACCGAAGCGGTTTCTGGCAATATGAGCCCCGAGTTCAACGCCATGTTTATGAAGCACACCCCTATCCCCCGGATGGGCAAACCAGAGGAGATTGCCGCAGCTGTGGTCTACTTTGCCTCGGACGAATCCGCCTTTACCACCGGCCAGATCATGGCGGTCAGCGGTGGCTTCGGCCTGCCTACTCCGGTTTATGGCGACATGGTGGACTGGGCCAACAGAACCTAAACCAAAGTCTGATCGAAATAATCAAGAAGGACGGCTCCCTATGGGGCCGTCCTTTTTTATACAGTTGTGCCGCCCGTCAGCCACAGGGCGAAAAAGGCGCCCTTTTACTCCCTGTGGAGCATCCGCCCCGACTGTTCGACTAAATACTGCTCCCGGCTTACGGTATAACTATAGACAAGGGCGTACAAGGCCATACTGGCAACCAACAGGAGATCAACATCGCTCAAGGTGGGGTATGCCCCAATGCCCGCAAACCGGACTGCGGCAATCCCCGCCGCCAGAGGAGCGCCCAGCAGGAACACCCCATAGCCCAGGGGGACCGACCAGCGCCGTCCCCGATCCGGGTCCACCCCGCCCACAGCCCGGGCGTGGAACAACAGGAATAGGCAGGAAAACACTAAAAAGGCCACAAAAATCTTTTGATCCGAGATGGAGGAGAGCGCTGTAAACTGGGAAAACCTCTGGATCAGCAGCTGAAGAATCCACAGCACAGGGGCCAGGAGAAGCAGCGGCTGGAATCCGTTCTGCCGACTTCTGCCGAAGAAAAACAAGCCTCCAAAAACCAAGGAACTCACCGCCGCAGCCACCAGGCACACCACGGTACCTATCAACAGGCTGGCCCCTGTTTTGTTCCATACCTGAACCAGAAGCTGGCCCAAAGTACTCCAGGCGCTGGCCGCAGCCGAGAGGGCCAACAATATTCCAGCGGGCAGCAGGCAGATACGGCCCGATACAGGCTTTACATTTCGGCGGCTCTCCCTTTTGGGAAGCAGCAGACAGAGGATGGCCGCCCCCACCAGGAGGACATACAACCACCGCAGGGCCGTGCCCCCTTCATAAAACCCGGTAAAGGGGTCGATGCACTGGAGCTCCATGTAAATCCGCAAAGGGATGCAGAGCACCGCACATAAAAAGGTGATAACCCCATAAAACAGCATCTTTTCTCCCCCTTTCCCACGACAAAGCGGACATAAAACCCCAATTAGTAACGCAATTTTACTCCAAATTATGTAAAAAGTCAATTTTGAGATAAGGAGGTTTTGCCGATGCGCATCGGACTCGCCTTTCTTCTGGCCTTTATCCTGCTTGTGGTGCTCATCCCCCTTTCGGTGCTGCGCTCTCCACCGGTTAGCCGACCGGTGGAGTCCCCCTCCCATATCACCCAGGAAGTACAGGGGGAGGCCTCCAGCGCCCCGGTTACCACCACCCGCCCAGTGGCCGACGCCGAGAGCTTTGCCATCTACAACACCGCCACCAGCAAGGTGGAGACGGTGTCGGTGCAGGATTATGTCCGGGGGGCAGTTGCGGCGGAGATGCCCCCTTCCTTTCACCTGGAGGCCCTCAAAGCCCAGGCGGTGGCCGCCCACACCTATGCCCTCTACCGGCAGAACCTCTCCCGCCTCTCCCCCGATCCGGTGATTCAAAATGCGGACTTCTCCGCCGACCCTGACCACGGCAAGGGCTATATGACCGAGGAGATGGCCCGGGAACGGTATGGCGATCAGTTTGAGCTCTATTGGTCCAAGATCTGTGAAGCGGCGGATTCCACCCTGGGGTATGTCCTCACCTACGACGGCCAGCCCATTCTGGCGGCATACCACTCCACCTCCAACGGGGAGACAGAGGATGCCGTCAACGTCTGGTCCGCCTCAGTGCCCTATCTCGTTCCGGTGGAGAGCGAAGGGGACCTGTTGGCCCCGGATTTTGCCACCACCGAAACCTTTACCCCCAAGGAGGTGCGGGCTCTATTTTCCACCGCTTACCCCAGCCTCACTTTCCCCGCCAGCCAGGAGGATTGGTTTGTGGTGAAGGAACGCTCCGACTCCGGCTATGTGACACAAATCCAGGTGGGGGACCAAATCCTCCACGGCAAGGAAGTCCGCCAGGTGCTGGGCCTCAAATCCTCCGATTTCACCGTGTCTTTCCAAAACGGGACCTTTGCCTTCCAGGTGGAAGGGTACGGCCACGGGGTGGGCCTCTCCCAATACGGGGCAGATTATATGGCCCGCCAAGGGGCCACCTTTGACGAGATTTTGACCCATTACTTCACCGGGGCCAAACTCTCCGCCGCCCAAAGCGAGGAACAGCCATAGAACGGAAAAAGCATCCCTTGGCAGGGATGCTTTTTTAATATCGGAAAACAGCGTGAACTCCCCTGGCAAAGGAAATTCCCGGGCTTCCGGCCATTCTTGTGGGGCAAGAGGGCGGCTTTCCACAGCGGCTCCCCTTGTCCCGCTAGGGTTTGGCGATGAATTTATACCCCACCGACCGCACCGTTTTGATGTACCGGGGGTTGTCCGCATCGTCCCCCAACTTGGCCCGCAAGGTTTTGATGTGCATGTCTAGGGTACGGGTCTCCCCCATGTAGTCGTAGCCCCAAATCTCCCCCAGCAGGTTCTCCCGGGGGACCACCCGGTTGCTGTTGAGGATGAGGAGCTTAAGCAGTTCAAATTCTTTGAGGGTCAGCTCCAGGGGAGTGCCATCCCGGAACACCTCATGGCTGTCCACATTTAAGGTGATATCCGCCGCAGTGAGAATGTTTTCCCCCTTTCCGCCCCCCGAAGGATTGCGGCGCAGGGCGGCCCGCACCCTGGCAGTCAGCTCCAGCAGGCCAAAGGGCTTGGTGATGTAGTCATCCGCCCCCAGGTCCAGGCCGGTGACCTTGTCTACCTCCCCGGATTTGGCGGTGAGCATGATCACCGGCACCGGCCCAGTCCTCTGGTCGTTTTTGAGGATGCGCAGCGCCTCCATTCCGTCCATGCCAGGCATCATGATGTCCAAGAGGATCAGGTCAGGAAGCTCCCCGCGGATGGCGTCAAACATCCCGGCGGCGCCGTCAAAGCACTGGACCCGGTACCCATAGGATTCCAGGGTGCAGCGCAGCAGCTCCCGGATATTGTCGTCGTCCTCTGTGATGTAGATGAGTTTTGCCATTGCTAGCGCCTCGATTCCGCCGCCCGCGCGGCCGTATTCCATAGGGTCCTATCCAAAAAAGCCCCCTTCTCCCTCACCGGACAAAAAGATGGGCTTCCTCCAGCTGGGGCAGGGAGAGAAAAACGGTGAACCGGAACGCCTCCCCCGGATCGGTGGACTGATAGGAGGCCAAAAAGCCCTGGCTTTGCAGCCCCAGCAGAAAGGCGTCAGCCTCTTCTGAGCCGGGCGCCGTCCCCGTGAGGGCAATCCCCTCCTCCCCCACTTCTACCGCCTCTATGGAAACCCCATTTTGGTGGGCGAGGCCTGCGGAGGCGACGAAGACCCGCAGATCTTCCGGGCCGGGGATATAACCCTTGTCAAAGGCGGCCTGGATCTCCCCGCTGACAAAGTAGAGGAGCAAGGTATAAGTGTTTCGATCGGAGGCCAGCTGCAACAGGTCTTGCCCCTCCTCCGATTGGAGCTGAGCCGCCAAGACACTCTCCTTGGGGAGGGCCGGTTTTACATAATGGTCGGCCAGAAACCGCCCCAGCAGCAGGGCGCTGGCCGCTAAAAACACCGCCAGAATGGGGAGCCACCAGGGGTTTTGGTACCGTTCCCCCTCGTTGGGGGGGCTATAGATTTCCTGTTTCATACATCAGCACCGAAAGGGCGGCCAAAGGCGCGGTCTCACACCGGAGAATCCGCTTGCCCAAACTGGCGGCCAGCAGGCCCTTGGCTTTGGCCTCCTCCACCTCCTCCCGGGAAAAGCCCCCTTCCGCCCCGATGAGGATGGAAACCTGCTCCGGCGCCCCCTGCAGCATCTCCCGCAGGGGAGCGGTGGCTTCCTCATAAAAGAGAATGGCAAGGGGAGCCTCCCCCATCTCGGACAAAGCCGCTTCCCAGCTGCGCAGCGCCCCCACCTTTGGGACGATGCCCCGGCCGCATTGTTTGGCGGCCTCCAGGGCGATGCGGGAAAGGCGCTGGATTTTTTTCTCCATGCTCTTGCCGTCGGGGCGGGAGATACAGCGGCTGGTCAGCACCGGGATGATCTCATGGACCCCCAGCTCCACCGCCTTCTGGACAATCAAGTCCAGCTTATCCCCCTTGGGGAGAGCCTGGTACAGCCGGACCTGGACGGTGGGCTCTGCCTCGCTGGGGCGGCGCTCCAAAATGGCGGCCGTCACCAGGTCAGGGGAAAACTCCTCGATGCGGCAGGAGAGGTCAGTCCCCCCCAGATCGCAGACGGTGAGGGGGTCTCCCAGCTGCATCCGCAGGGATTTTTGGATGTGGCGGGCGTCCTCCCCCCGGAGGAACACCCGATCCCCCTCAATTTCCTCGCTGAAAAAACGGGGCATAGGCCTACTCCTTCCCGGCTTTTTTTAAGGTGATGGCCACCCAGCCTTTGCGCTCCACCGTCTCCACTGGGTAGAACCCCTCCTTTGCCAGAGCTTCCACCACATCCTGGTGGCGCTCGGCGATGATGCCGGAGGTGATCAGCACCCCGTCGTCCTTTAAAAAGCCGTCAAAGGTGGGGGCCAGGGCGATGATGATATCCGCCACAATGTTGGCGGTGATAATGTCGTAGCCAGAGCCGATCTCCTCCCGCAGCTTTTTGTCCCGCACCAGGTCGCCGGAAAGGGCCCGGTACCGGTCAGCATGGACCCCATTTACCGCCGCATTCTCCTGGCAGGTGCGCACTGCCACCGGGTCGATGTCCACGGCTGTGGCATTGGCTGCGCCCAGCAGAATCCCCCCAATGGAGAGGATGCCGCTTCCGCACCCCATGTCCAGGATAGAACAGCCAGGCTTGATATTTTCCTCCAGCTGTTCCAAACAGAGCTGGGTGGTGTGGTGGGTGCCGGTGCCGAAGGCCATGCCCGGGTCCAGGGTGATCTTCACCTCGTCGGGGGCGCAGTCCACCTCCTCCCAAGAAGGGCAGATGACCAGGTGCTGGCCCAGCTTGATGGGGTGGTAATACTTTTTCCAGGCGGTGGCCCAGGCTTCCTCTTGGACGCTCTCGGTGTCGATCTCATGGGGGATTCCCTCGCTTTGCAGCCGCTCGTGGAGGAAGGAGACCGCTTCCGCGGGGTTCTCCTCCGGGCTGATATAGATGTGGATCACCGCATGCTCCCGATCCTTTTGGAGCAGCTCTTCATCGATCAGGTCGATGTGGGCGATTTTGGGCGCCTCGGTGACCAAATCGGAATAATCCTCGATGTAAATGCCGTAGGGGACCACCATCTGAGCGATGGCAGACGCCCCATCCACCCAACGGGTGGGGATGTTGATTTTTACTTCGGTCCAATCCATAGGGATGCCTCCTCTATCTTGCGGCGGCTGCAGCCGCCGGTCCTTGTTTTGCAAATAGGATCACCGCTGGGCGATCCACTCCGCTTTGATCTGCCACAGCCCGGCCTGGACGCTTCCCACACTGGTGTTGTCCCCAGCCTTGATCCTTTCGTGGTGGCGGAAAAGCCGCCCCCAACTCTCTAAGATCTCCTGCTTCCACTGAGGGTAAAAGGCGGTGAGCATCACCTGGTTTTCATTGGCGCCGCACTGGGCCAGCATCTGGTGGAATGCCTTTTCTTCCTTCTCTGTCTCCCCCAGGTACTTGAGGCAGACGATCTTATTCCAGTCATATAAGTCAAATAGGACCGCCTCTTCCCGGGGGACATCCAAGGCTAGGACATGGCCGCCGCTTTGATCCATGCTGTACAAATCCTGAAACGCCCAATAGGGGAACTGGGCCCCTGGGGGTTTGGGGACAAACCGCTGGGCCTCCCCTACAAACCAACGGTAGGCGGTTAAAAAAATGGGGGCGCTTTCCTCGTATTTGCGGCGGACATACTCCTCTTTGGAGAAGCAGACGCCATCCCGCCGGATGGCCTCTAGCACCGCGTCGGTTTGACAGGTGTAGAGCCGTATTGTGCCACGCTGGTCACCCATTCCCATTTCACCTCCCAGATAGTCCCATATTTTGCTTTATTCCCCAAAATGATGCTGTCGTCAAACAGCCGGTCCCAACTGTCCACAATCTCCCGCTTGATCTCCGGGTAAAACTGGGACATGTAAGCTTTGGCGTCGCTGACCCCGTACTCCTCCAGGAGCGCCCGATGGCGCTTGGCGTCCTGGGGGTCCTTGGGGATATACGAATAATTGAGGATGGTCCCCCATTTTTCGATGTTGACAGGGGTGATGATGGCAGGATCCAGCTCCAGCTCCAGGATGACCGTCCCTTCACTGGGGAGCATGGTCGCCTCGCTTTGAAAAGAGACCCACACTGGGTAATCCGCATCTGGCGGGCGGTTGCCCGCGTCCGGCCCATGCTTGACCAGCCAGTCGTAAGCCTCCAGAACCAGATCCGCATGCTCCTGCATATCCATGGCGATGTACTGCCGTTTGGCGGTGTAGCGCCCGGTCTTCTTCAGCTCTTCCAACACGTTTTTATGCTGTTTGGTCCAAACTTTGATCTGTTCCATACTGTCCTCCCCAGCCCATGCAGGCTCTATCGCTATTATACGGGAAAAGCCCGCGGGAAACAAGGGGGCCGCCCTTGGTCTCCTCTTTCATTTGGGGGCTAAAAAACAGCGGGGGCTCTAAACAGAACCCCCGCTGCTATATTGCTTTATACCGTTTACTCGTCGCCTTTTACCGCGTCTTTGAGCCGCTCGAAGAAGCTTTTGCGCTTCTCATAGTTTTTATCCCCCGAGAGTTTTTCAAACTCTTTGAGGGCATCCTTCTGTTTGCCGCTCAGGTTGCGTGGCACCTCCAAGTTGACCCGGACATACTGGTCGCCCCGGCCCCGGCCGTTGACATAGCTGATGCCTTTGTTCCGCAGGCGGAACACCGTGCCGGGCTGTGTGCCCTCGGGGATGTTGTACTTCACCTTGCCGTCGATGGTGGGGACGACGATCTCATCCCCCAGCGCCGCTTGGGTGAAGGTGATGGGGATGTCGCACCACACATCGTAGCCATCCCGTTCAAACAGCGGGTCGGGCCGCACCGATACGGTGATGTTCACATCGCCGGCCGGGCCGCCGTTGATCCCCTGGTCGCCTTGGCCCCGCAGGACAAAGGTCTGGCCGTCGTCGATGCCGGCTGGCACGCTGACCTCCAGCTTTTTGGTCCGGCGGATCCGCCCCTGGCCTTTGCAGTCCGGGCAAGGGTCTTTGATCACCTTGCCTGTGCCGCCGCATTTGGGACAGGTCTTGCTGGTCTGAATCACCCCAAAGGGGGTGCGTTGCTGTACCCGCACTTGGCCGGTGCCCCGGCAGTCCGGGCAGGTCTCCGGGGAGGTGCCGGGTTTGGCCCCGGTGCCGCCGCAGGTGGCACAGCCCTCCAACCGGGTGACACTGATTTCTTTTTTACAGCCCAAAGCCGCCTCCATAAAGGAGAGGGGCAGGCTGATGTTGACATCGTTCCCCCGCAACGGGGCATTGGGGTTGCGGGCCCGCGTAGACCCGCCGAAGCCGCCAAAGCCGCCGGCTCCCCCAAAGAAGGATTCAAAAATATCCCCCAGGTCGTCAAACCCGAAGCCACCGGCGCCGTAAGCGCCCTGCCCTCCGCCATAGCTGGGGTCCACCCCAGCAAAGCCGAACTGGTCGTAGCGGGCTTTCTTCTCCTTATCAGAGAGGATTTCATAGGCTTCATTGACTTCCTTAAACTTCGCCTCGGCGTCCTTGTCGCCGGGGTTGAGATCGGGATGGTATTGCTTTGCCAACTTTCGGTAGGCTTTTTTTATCTCGTCGTCCGAGGCGCCCTTCTGGATCCCAAGGACTTCATAATAATCTCTTTTATCCGGCAAACTCGATCACCCTTTTGTCTAAAAATGTAGCCATATCCAGGTGTGCTGGCACCAGGGGCTTTCTTCTGCTGACAGCAGATGCCTCTAGTATAGCACAACCGGGCCGGTTTTGCTAC
The DNA here is from genome assembly GCF_902471145.1 of uncultured Merdimmobilis sp. Classification (NCBI taxonomy): domain Bacteria; kingdom Bacillati; phylum Bacillota; class Clostridia; order Eubacteriales; family Oscillospiraceae; genus Merdimmobilis; species uncultured Merdimmobilis sp. The sequence continues at coordinate 135,190 of NZ_CABRJC010000002.1, read as the reverse complement.
GGCGGGGGAAAGATTCCCTCCCGTTCAGCAAAATAAGGCTGCAGGAAGCATTCCCGCAAGCCTTATTTTGTTGTGTTATCCGGTTACTTTTCGTCGTCTACTTCTTTGAAGTCCGCGTCTACAAAGCCGTCACCGGCCCCGGTGCTTCCGGCGTTGCCAGCTGCATTTCCGTCAAAACCTGCGCCTCCGGTGGGATCGCCCTGGGGAGCAGCCGCCTTGTAAATCTTCTCGGAAACCTCGTAGAATTTCTTCTGCAAATCCTCCTGTTTGGCTTTGATCTCCTCGGTGCTGGTGCCCTTCAAGGCCTCCTTCAGCGCGGTGATCTTGCTCTCCAGCTCGGATTTATCCACGGAGTCGATCTTGTCGCCCAGGTCTTTGATGGTCTTTTCCGTTTGGAACACCATCTGGTCGGCGGCATTGCGGGTATCGACTTCCTCACGGCGCTTCTTATCCTCGGCGGCAAACTGCTCTGCCTCGTGGACGGCCTTTTCGATGTCCTCCTTGCTCATGTTGGTGGAGGAGGTGATGGTGATGTTCTGCTCCTTGCCGGTGCCCAAATCTTTGGCGGTGACATGGACAATGCCGTTGGCGTCGATGTCGAAGGTCACCTCGATTTGAGGAACCCCTCTGGGAGCGGCGGGGATGCCCTCCAACCGGAACATACCCAAGGTCTTGTTGTCCTTAGCCATCTCCCGCTCGCCTTGGAGCACATGGATATCCACCGAGGTCTGGCCGTCGGCAGCGGTGGAGAAGATCTGGGATTTCTTGGTGGGGATGGTGGTGTTGCGCTCGATGATCTTGGTGGCTACGCCGCCCAGGGTCTCCAGGCCCAGGGACAGGGGGGTGACATCCAGCAGCAGCAGGCCCTTGACCTCGCCGCCCAAAACGCCGCCCTGGATGGCTGCGCCAATGGCAACGCACTCATCAGGATTAATGCCTTTGAAGGGGTCTTTGCCCATGAAGCCTTTGACCGCATCCTGAACCGCGGGAATTCTGGAGGAACCGCCCACCAGCAGGACCTTGTCGATATCAGAGGGTTTCAGGCCAGCGTCGCTCATCGCCTGGCGAACCGGGTTCATGGTGGCCTCCACCAGGTCGGCGGTCAGCTCGTTGAATTTGGCGCGGGTCAAGGAGAGATCCAGGTGTTTGGGGCCGGTGGCATCGGCGGTGATGAAGGGCAGGTTGATGCTGGCGGTGGTCATGCCGGACAGCTCGATCTTCGCCTTCTCGGCAGCCTCTTTCAGCCGCTGCATAGCCATCTTGTCGCCGGTCAGGTCCACGCCGGACTCCTTCTTAAACTCGCTGATCAGGTAGTTCATGATCCGCTCGTCGAAGTCGTCGCCGCCCAGCCGGTTGTTGCCTGCGGTGGCCAGAACTTCCTGTACCCCGTCGCCCATCTCGATGATGGAGACATCGAAGGTGCCGCCGCCCAAGTCATAGACCATGACCTTCTGATCCTGCTCTTTGTCCACACCGTACGCCAAAGCCGCAGCGGTGGGCTCGTTGATGATTCTCTTCACTTCCAGGCCGGCGATTTTGCCTGCATCCTTGGTGGCCTGGCGCTGGGCGTCGGTGAAGTAAGCAGGGACGGTGATAACCGCGTCATAGACCTTCTCACCCAGATAAGCCTCCGCATCCGCTTTCAGCTTTTGCAGGATCATAGCCGAGATCTCTTGGGGGGAGTAGGATTTGCCGTCAATGGACACTTTATAATCGCTGCCCATGTGGCGTTTGATGGAGCTGATAGTCCGATCCGGGTTGGTGATGGCCTGGCGTTTTGCCACCTGGCCTACCATCCGCTCACCGGTTTTGGAAAACGCAACTACCGAGGGGGTGGTGCGGGCGCCTTCCGCATTGGCGATAACAACGGCCTCGCCGCCCTCCATGACGGATACGCAAGAGTTTGTGGTACCAAGGTCAATGCCGATAATTTTACTCATAGCTCAATTCCTCCTGATGTTTCAATTGATATATCTAAATTTTAGAAGTATGCACCGTTAATTTGCCACCTTCACCATGGCGTAGCGAAGGACTTTATCCCCCATGCGGTATCCCTCCTGGAACACTTCGGCGATGGTATTTTCGCCCAGGGAATCATCCTCCACATGCATCACGGCGTTGTGCAGGCTGGGGTCGAAGGTCTCTCCCGGTTTCCCGAAAGCCTCCACCCCCAACTTTTGAAACGCCCCCAACAGGGCGGTATGGATCATTTCCATCCCTTTTTTGAACTCGGCGTCAGCGCATTCAAAACTCAACGCCCGAGAGAAGCTGTCCGCCACGGTGAGGAACTCCTTTACCGTATCGGCTTTCGCCTCTGGGTAGATGGCTTCCCGCTCCTTGGAAGACCGCTTTCGGAAGTTGTCATACTCCGCAAGGGTTCTCAAGTAGCGGTCGTTGAGCTGGCGGTATTCTTCTTCCAGCTGTTCCAGCGCTGTGGGTTCCTCCGCCGCCTCCTGGGGCTTGCTTTCGGCCTCTTCCACCTGTGGGAGCTCGGTATCTTCCACCTGTGGATCTTGTTTTTTCGTATCCAAGTATCTTTCCCCTTTCGGATTATTGTTGTTCATCATAGGTCTCCGCCAAGAGGGAGCCCAGTGTGTCGGAGAAATACTCCAAATAGGGGATCATCTTGGCGTAGTTCTGGCGGACAGGCCCGATAAGCCCCACCGCCCCGGTGGCCCCACCGGCGATTCGGTACCGGGTGACTACCACCGCGCTGTCATACAGCACCGGGTGGCTGTTCTCCCGGCCGATGGTCACTGTGGTGCGGCCTTGGGCCTTTTGGACCAGGGACAGGACATTCTTCCGATCCCCCAAAAACTCCAGCACCTCATAAGCGATAGGCTGGAATTCTTTGTAACTGAGGAGGTTTGCCTCGCCGCTGAGGGCGAACTGCCCCTGGCTGATCTCCTGGCAGAGGTCATAGACACCACTTAGTATGGGGGTGAGCACCCGGGCGTACCCGCCGGAGGACACCGCCACCGAATTGAGGTAAATCTTGGAGATTTCCCCCAGGGATTTATCCACCAGCGTCGCGGTGGCAAACCGGTTGTAAATCTCTAAAAGCTCCGGGGTCAAGGCGAAATCCAGCCGGCAAACCCGGCTTTTCACCACCCCGTTGGATGCGATGATCAAAATCACCACCGCTTTGCTGCGGGAGGGGAGGATTCCCACCTGTTTCACTGTCACCGCCTCTGGGGGCATGGTGGCTGTAAAAGCGGCGCAGCCGGTAAACTGGGCCAGCGCCTGGGCCGCGTCCTCCAGCAGCTTGTCGGGATCGGGGTCCCGCACATTGAAGAGGGCGTCCACCCCGCCCCGTTCTTTGGGGGTGAGGGGGAGGGTTTGCATCAGCTGATCCAGATACAGGCGGTACCCGGTGTAGCTGGGCAGCCGCCCAGCGGAGGTGTGGGGCTGTTCCAAAAGGCCCATGTTGAAGAGGGCAGCCATCTCGTTGCGCACCGTGGCGGAGGAGACGTCCATCTGCTCAGAGACCAGTTTGGAGCCCACTGGCTCGCCGGTGTGGGTGTACACTTCGATGACAGCTGTGAGAACCCGCATCTTTCGGTCATCCATCTGCATCTGTCATCGCCTCTTTTCTCTGGTATTGGATTTAGCACTCTTTCTGTATGACTGCTAACAACTATAATTTAGCATTCCAATTCCTGAAAGTCAATAGCTTTCATAAATAATTCATAAATTATTTAGCACTCATTTATTCTCTCTGCCAGATGTAGTGTTCACCAGCTCTTTCCCCCTTATGCGCACTGTGGGCCATCATGGGGAAGGATACTGCGGTTTCCCTGGTGTTTTCCGTATTTTAGCCAATGATTGTAGGAGTCCTCATCCCCCTAGTTAAAATTTCCAATTCCGTGTGGAGGCTGCGGCGGTTTTCCCCCTTTGTCCCCACAGGGATATGCTACAATCAGGGCAAGCCCTGCGGATAGGACAACCTGCTACAACAAATATAAGGGCGGGCCTGGAAGTTTTTTCCCCATAGGTACATGCCCAGTCAAGGGAGACCACCAGCATTCACCTTATAAATAAAAGGCAGAAAATTGGCCCACTCAGTTAATCTTTTGTCAATTTTCACAAGAGAAAAGATTCGTGTTTTTTACCAATTAACATCGCCAAATATTTGCATTAAAAACAAAGTATTTCAACAAAATAGTGAAAAACCGTCAAAAAAATTTACAATCTGCGGATCTTTTTTTCAAAAATTTGGGTAATTCCGGAACAAACTGTGAGCAAGTTGTAAAGGATTGAATTGAAATTCACAAAACCCTATGCTATAATTTAGAAAACGGAATGCCATTAGCCGTTGTTATACCATATTTTTGCAATATAGCTGTCCTTTTCCCCATCAACGGCCAGTTTTATATTGCTTTTTTTCAGCCAAAACGGGCCGCTTAGCCGGCCGCTTTGCCAAGGAGGAACATCAACTATGAAAAAGTCGGCTGTTGCCGCGAAAACATCCCCGCAGAACCCCCAAAAGAACGCCATACACAAAACGCCTTTCCAGAAGATTGAACCTTATCTGTACATAACCCCCGCCCTCATCCTCTTCTGTTGTTTTGTGTTTTTCCCCTTTGCCAAAACGCTGTTTTTAAGCCTCCATTCCACCACCCCCAAGGGGGAAATCAGCAAGTTTGTGGGCTTTTCCAACTTCACCAGCCTGCTCACTTCGGAAGCCTTTCGCAACAGCCTATTTGTCACCGTTAAATACTCGCTGATGGTGGTCTTTTTCTCCATCGCGGCCGGATTTATCACCGGTGTACTGGCCAATGAGAAAATCCCCGGCACCGGCCTCTTCCGGACGATCTATTCGCTGCCCATGGCCATTTCCTCGGCGGCGGCGTCCATCATCTTCATCTTTGTGTTCCACCCCTCCATCGGCATTCTGAACTACCTGCTGGGCACCGACATCGGCTGGCTGATCTCGGACAAGTGGGCCCTCTTCTCGGTGGTGATGGTCACCGTGTGGATGAACATCGGCCTCAACTTTATCTTTATCCTGGCCGCCCTTCAATCGGTCCCGCCGGAACTGTATGAAAGCGCCTCCCTGGAGGGAGCTGGGTTCTTCCGCAAGCACCTCTCTATCACCCTGCCTTGCATCTCTCCCACCTTGTTCTTCCTGCTCATCATCAATGTGATCAACTCTTTCCAATCCTTTGCCCAGATCAACTTGATGACCAAGGGCGGCCCTGGCCAGAGCACTTATGTCATCGTTTACTCCATCTACCAGGAGGCGTTCTTCAACAACCGGTTCGGCCTCGCCTGCGCGGAGTCGGTAATTCTGTTCTTCATCATCCTGGCGCTGACCTTGGTTCAGTTCCGTCTTGAAAAGAAGGTGACCTACTAATGGTACAAAACAAATCCACCAAATGGATCCTGCTGGCAGTCAACTGCGTGGTCGCTCTGTGTATCGTCCTTCCCATCCTGTACGCGTTCAGCGTCAGCTTGATGACCCCCAGCGAGATCTTCCAGTACCCGCCCCGGCTCTTGCCCAGCGGCCTTTATACCCAAAACTACACCGATGCCCTGCGGATGGCCCCCATCTTCCGGTTCATCCTCAACTCCCTGTTTGTGGCCACTGTGGTCACCATCGGGCAGCTGTTTACCGGCGCACTGGCCGCCTACGCCTTCTCCATCCTGGAATTCAAAGGCAAAAAGGCCATCTTTATGCTGATGCTCTGCACCATGATGATCCCCAGCCAGGCCATCATCATCGCCAACTACCTGACCATCAGCGGCCTGGGCATGACCGACAGCTACCAAGCGCTGATCCTGCCCTACCTGACCTCCGCTTTCTGTGTTTTCAACATGCGCCAAGCCTTTTTACAGCTCCCCACCGAGCTCAATGAGGCCGCCAAGATTGACGGCTGTTCCACCTTCCGGTTCTTTATCAGCATCGCCCTTCCACTGACCAAGCCCTCTCTGGGGGCCCTGGGGGTATACACCTTCCTCCAGTCCTGGAACCAGTACCTGTGGCCTCTGCTGGTCACCGACAGCAAGGAGTACCGCACTGTCCAGATCGGTATGGGCATGCTGCAAAACGCCGAGGGCAACGCCTTCGGACCGATTATGGCTGGCGTCATCATGGTTCTTGCCCCTTCTATCCTGGCCTTTATCTTAGGCCAGAAACAGCTGGTCGCCGGGTTGACCGCCGGGGCAGTCAAGGGTTAATTTCGGGCTTCCACGCCGCATAGGCGGCGTACCATCATACACAAATTAAAGGAGGATCAACATGAAACTCAAACGAACTCTGGCTGCTGTGCTGGCAGCCGCGATGACACTCTCCATGGCCGGCTGCGGCGGCGGCGGTAACTCGTCCAGCGGCAGCTCCACAGGCGGTTCCGAATCCGGCACCACCGAGATCGTATTCTGGCATGCCATGGGCGGCGTCATGGGTGAACAGGTCGACCTGATGATCAAGAATTTCAACGAATCCCAGGACAAAGTGCATGTCACCGCCCAGTACCAGGGCAAATATGACGATGAGCTCACCAAGCTGAAATCCGCTATGACCGACGGTTCCGGCTCCGGCCCCGACATTGTACAAGTCTATGATATCGGTTCCAAATTTATGGTAGATAGCGGCTACATCGTCCCTGTGGAGGATTTCATTGCGGCGGACGAGTCCTTCAACAAAGAGGATATTGAGCCCAACCTGGTCAGCTACTATTCGGTGGACGGCAAGCAGTACGCCATGCCTTTCAACTCCTCCACCCCTCTTCTGTATTACAACAAGGACGCCTTCAAAGAGGCTGGCCTGGATCCGGAAAAGGCTCCCGAGACCTTCGCCCAGGTGCTGGAATACGCAGAGAAGCTGACCAAAAAAGACGGTGACAAGGTCACCCAGTACGGCTTCTCCATGGCCATCTACGGCTGGTTCTTTGAACAGCTGATCGCCGTCCAGGGCGAGTTCTACGCAGACAACAACAACGGCCGTACCGCCAACGCCACTAAAGTGGTCTTTGACGAAAACGGCGCTGGCCTCAACGTGGTCCAGACCTGGAAAGACTTAGTGGACAGCGGCTTTGTAGGCAACTTTGGCCGCAACACCGACGACACCCGCAATGCTTTCATCGCCGGCAGAACTGCCATGTACCTGGATTCCACTGCCCAGCTGGCCTCGGTCATCAAAGGCGTAGGCGGCAGATTTGAAATTGGCACCGGCAATATGCCTCGGATCGGCGAAAAAGAGGATGGCGGCGTCATCATCGGCGGCGGCTCCCTGTGGATCATCGACAATAAAGATGAGGCCCGCAAGAACGCTGCTTGGGAATTTGTAAAATATGCTTCCTCCCCCGAGGCCCAGGCCGCTTGGATGCAGGGTACCGGTTACTTTGCAACCAATGTCAAGTCTTATGAGATTGAGTCGATGAAGACCTACCTGGAAGAGAACCCCAACTTCACCACCGCCATCAACCAGCTGCACAACACCCCCACCAACGAGTTCACAAGCGGTGCTCTGCTGGGTGTATTCCCTGAGGCCAGAGCCAAATTTGAGGAAAATATGGAGCTCGTCCTTATGGGCCAGCAAACCCCAGAAGACTGCATTAAAAATGTCGCCACAGCTGTGAACGCGGCTATCACCAACTACAACGAGACCACAGAAACCGCGAAGTAGTTGTAAATTACTCAAAAAAAGGCAAGCCCGTTGGGCTTGCCTTTTTTATTTTTCCTTTGCTTTTACCGCGGAAATTCCCAGTCGGCGCAGGGACACACAACGGCTCTCTCTTCCAAGGGGTTTATCTGTGAAGTTCTAGAGGGCAGCGCAAGTACTCCACAAAAAAGCAGCCCGCCAATGGCGGGCTGCTTAAGAAGGCTATAAGATAGAGAAGCAAAACTATTTGAGCTCGACTTTAGCGCCAGCGTCTTCCAGTTTCTTCTTGATGTCCTCAGCGTCAGCTTTGGAAACACCCTCTTTGATAGCTTTAGGAGCGTTGTCAACCAGCTCTTTTGCCTCTTTCAGGCCCAGGCCGGTGATCTCTTTGACCAGCTTGATGACGCCCATTTTGCTAGCGCCAGCTTCAGCCAGAACAACGTCAAACTCGGTTTTCTCCTCAGCAGCGGGAGCAGCGGCAGCGGGGCCAGCCATCATAACGGGAGCAGCAGCAGAAACGCCGAACTCCTCCTCGATTGCTTTCACCAGCTCGGACAGTTCCAGAACGGTCAGAGTTTTGATTTCTTCTACAAATTTAGTAATTTTCTCAGAAGCCATGTCAGCTACCTCCTATAATCTTATTTTCATGTGTTGGGCTCTGCCCAAACGATTGCGCTGGGCGAACCTGCCCAACCACGGTGCCACATACCTGTGGGATTATGCCTCGACGGCGGGAGCCTCTTCCTGGCCCTTCTCCGCGATAGCGTTCAGGGCGACAGCCAGACCTCTGATGTTGCCATTGAGGACGCTGAGCAACTGAACCAGCAACTGCTCCTTGGAGGGCAGCTTGCCAACGGCGATCACCTTATCAGAATCGATCACTTCGCCATCCAGGAAACCAGCTTTGATGCTGAATTGTCCTTTGGAATCCTCCGCGTATTTCGCAAGGATTTTTGCAGCGATAACCGGATCCTCTTTGGAGACAGCCAGAGCGGTGGTGCCGGACAGATGTGCATCCAAAGCGCCGAAGCCAACCTCGTCAATGGCGAATTTCAGCAGGGTATTCTTTACAACGGTGTAGTCAACCCCAGCCTCACGCAGCTCTTTGCGGAGTTTGGTATCTTCTGCAACGTTGATGCCTTTGTAATCCACCAGGACACCGGCGACAGAGCCTGTCAGTTTCTCTTTCAGGTTTGCGACGATCTCTTGTTTCTGAGCAATAACTTTCTCGCTTGCCAAATCTTTTCACCTCCTGGAAAACCTTCTATACCAAAAAAGCTCTTCCCGCCAAACCGCGGAAAGAGCTTACAAAACAATGTTCTGAACTTACATCCAGTTGTTCTGCATCATCTTCCTCGGCAGGCCGGAGTCACCCATTTCAGTCTGTAAAACAGACGCCTGCTGTCTTTGGATTGTGACAGCTTTTATAGTATAGTGTATTTCTATATCTTTGTCAAGGGATTTTCTCCATTCCAGCGCAGAAAAATCAAATTTTCCCCCGTTGTACGGCCTACCGCCCGATGCCTTCCCCACCAGGGACAAAACCAAAGACGCACCGCCGGATTCCCCCGAGATCCTTGCGGCAACCCACCTGGCAGAACCCCGCAGCCTGGAGAATCCCCATCACCTGGTCCGCCTGCCGGTATCCCACTTCAAAAACCAGCGCCCCTCCCGGCTTGATGCTGTCCCGGTACCGGCGGGTGATCTCCCGGTAGAAGAGGAGGCCGTCGGCTCCGCCCAGCAGAGCCATAGAGGGTTCCCGCTCCACCTCGGGGGAGAGCTCCTCCATTTCCTGGGGCGTCAGATAGGGGGGGTTGGAGATCAGCAGGTCCAGGGGGGGCAGCTCCACTCCCCTTAGGACATCCCCCGCGATCAGCTGCACTGGCATCCTGTCCCCTTGGCAGAGGGCTGATACATTCTCCCGCAGGTAGGGCAGCGCCTCCGGGGAGAGCTCCACCCCGTAGACCTCTGCCCCAGGGCATTGGCTCCACAGGGCGAGGGCGATAGCCCCGCTGCCGCTGCACAGGTCGGCTACCACTGGCCGATCCCGTCCTTGGAGAAATTCCAGGGCCACCTCTACCGCAGTTTCGGTGTCCGGCCGGGGGATGAGGACGCCGGGGCCCACCCGCAGAGGCAGGCCATAGAATTCCCACTCCCCCAGAATATACTGAAGAGGCTCCCCTCCCAGGCGGCGCTCCACCCAGGAGAAAAACCGGGCTGCCTCTTCTTCGGGGATTTCCCGCTCCCCACAAGGGCCTAGCATCGCCCCTGGAATCCCACAGGCAGCGGTGAGCAATTGGCGGACTTCAAAGCCGGCGCTCTCCCCGACCGTTTCCTCCAAAAGCAAAATGGCTTCCCGCTGCAATTGGCGGAGTTTGGGATGGGCGCCCAGTTCCCGGCGCATGATTTCCAAAGCACTGCTGTCTCGCTGTTCCATCGGTCGTGTCCTCCTCACAAAAACTGCCCCCAAAGTTTGGGGGCAGCGATGTTACCAGTTGTCCAGCCCTTCCTCCTTGGGGATACAGGGCTTCATGGCCGCAATGGCCACCTCCATCATGCTCTCGTCTGGCTCTTTGGTGGTCAGCCGCTGGAGCCACAGGCCGGGCTTGGAGATGAGGCGGGTCAGCCAATTGTCATACCGGCCAGCCAGCTTGATGATCTCATAGGCGATGCCTACCACCAAGGGCATCAGCAGCAGTTTTAGGCCCACCGTGATCCACAGGCTGCCGCCCCGGGGCAGGATGGAAAACACCAGGATGGAGATAACCAGGACGATCAGCAGGAAGCTGGTGCCGCATCGGGGGTGGAAGCGGGTGTGTTTCTTCACATTGGCGGGGGTCAACTCCTCCCCAGCCTCATAACAGGCGATGGTCTTGTGTTCCGCACCGTGGTACTGGTACATCCGGTGTATCTCATCCATTTGAGCCACCAGCCCCAGATAGGCGATGAGCAGGCCGATTTTGGTGACCCCCTCCACAACGGTGAGAATCAACTGGGAATGGATCACCTTAGCTAGAAGCCCTGCCACAAAGGCAGGCAACACCACAAACAAGCCCATGGCCAAGGCGACGCCCAGCGCCACCACCAGATAGGTCATCACCGTGGAGAACTTGTCCCCCAGCAGGGAAGCCAGTTTTTTCTCAAAGGCGGATGGCTCCTCGTCCTCAAAGCCGGCTAGTTCGGCGGACTTCATCAGGCATTTGTAGCCCAGCACCATCATCTCGATAAAATTAAATCCTCCACGTATAATCGGTGTGCGTTTATACCAAGGGCGGGAGTCTTCCCCATCGCCCCATTGTTCGGTGTAAATGGTCCCATCGGTTTGGCGCACCGCAAGGCAGGTGATCCCCACCCCGCGCATCATCACCCCTTCAATCAGGGCCTGCCCGCCGATGGACGTCTTTTTGCTTGGCTGTTTTTGTTCCATGTTTTCTATTTGCTCCATTTCCAAACGATTGTCCGGGCGCACCGGCTTACCCCACCGCCATATCCAAAACCGGCTGGGTAGAATCTCGTTTTTCCTAGAATTGTTGTTGGTCAAAGGGAGGTGTTTCCCCGCTGATCAGGGTGGTGTCCTCGGTGTTTTTTCCCGCTAGGGGCAGGGTGATCACCACTGTGGTGCCCTCCCCTTGGACTGAGTGGATGTCGATGGTGCCACCGTGCATAGCGATGATCTCATCCGCCACCGCCAAGCCGATACCGGAGCCCCGGCGGGTGTAGTTGGCCTTGTAAAATTTCCGTTTGATGTTGGGCAGATCCTGAGGGCTGATGCCGCAACCGGTATCGGCCACTGAAATCTCCAAGTTGTGGCTATCCAGCACCGCAGTGATGGTCACCGTATCCCCTTCGTCGGAATATTTGAGGGCGTTGTCGATGACGTTGACAAACACCTGCCGCAGCCGGTTTTTATCCCCAAACACCGGCGCCATCACATCCGGCTCGTCGTAGATGAGTGCAATCCCTTCCCGCTTGGCCCGCTCGGTGTACATCATCACCGCTTCGCCCAGCTCGGCCAGCAGGTCGATTTTTGTCTTGACCAATTTGAGGCGGCCGCTCTGCATCCGGGAAAAGTCCAGGAGCTCCTCCACCATGGAGGAGAGGCGGTCGGTCTCGCTCAAAATCACATGCATCCCCTTTTGCAGGGTATCCCGGTCGATGTCATCCCCATAAGCCAGGGTCTCCCCCCAGCCTTTGATGGCGGTCAAGGGGGTGCGCAGCTCGTGGGAGACCGAGGAAATAAAGTCGTTTTTCAGCGCCTCGGAGGTGGCCAGCTCCTCGGCCATGTAGTTGATGATGTCGCACAGCTCGCCGATTTCATCGTCGTTTTTCTTTTCCAAGCGGGCTTTAAAATCCCCTTGGGCGATCCGGCGGGCGGTTTTTCCCATCTCCCCTACCGGTATAACGATGGAGTTGATGAAGTAGGAGCTGGATAGGATGACAAAGAAGATGATCGCCACCCCGATGAGGGTGATGATGGCGATAAACACCACGATCTGTTCATCCACCCGAGAAAGGGAGACCACAAACCGCATGGCGGCCAAGCTCTCATCGTTGACCGGCGAGAGGACGGTGATGGCCAGCACGTTCTCGTTGTTGATGACCCCTCGGAACTGCCCCCGCATGTCAGAGGAGACAATGGCCTCCTCAAAATCGGGCATATACATCTTCTCGGTGGATTCAAAGCCGCTGGAGGTGATGATGACATTGCCATTGATGTCCACTGCCATCAACTCCATCTTATCCTTCTCCCCAAACTGTTCCACCATCCGGCGCACCTCGGTGGAGAAGGTCACCGAGCTGTCCTCTGAATAGCTTTTGAGCATGGAGGTAATATAGTTGGCCTGGGAGTTGACGCTCTGCTCCACGCTGGAGTAGAAGAAGCCCCGCACGCCGATGGCAAAAGCCACTTCCAACGCCAGCAGGATCACCAAAATGACCCCCAGGTTGTTGAACAGCCACCGCTTGGTGATTTTTTTGACTGCCACCGGCTTCCCCTCCTCCCGCTTTTTATGGCCTTTTGCTTATACCGTCCACTTGTACCCAAAGCCCCAAACGGTGGTCAAGTACTGGGGGCTGCTGGGGTCCTCTTCAATCTTCATCCGCAGCCGGCGGATGTTGACGTCCACAATCTTGATGTCGCCAAAGTAATTTTCCCCCCAAACGTGGCTGAGGATGTCCGACCGCTCCAGCGCCACATTGGGGTTTTTCAAAAGATATTCCATAATCTGGAACTCCACCTGGGTCAGGTCGATCAGCTTGCCGTTTTTGGTCAGGGTCCGGCTCTTTTGGTTGATGACAAAAGGGCCGGAGGTGATCTCAAAAGTCTGCTGCTGTTGGCTGGCCATGGTCACCCGCCGGTGTATGGCGTCTACCCGGGCCACCAGCTCTGAAGGGGAAAAGGGCTTGGTCACATAGTCATCCGCCCCCAGCATCAAGCCGTTGACCTTGTCCATCTCCTGGGTTTTGGCCGACAGCATGATGATCCCGATGGAACTGCTTTTCTCCCGGATTTTTTTACATAGGGTGAAGCCGTCCATCTCCGGCATCATAATATCCAGGATGGCCACATCAAACCCGGTGGGGTTCTCCTCAAACATCTCATAGGCAATTTTGCCGTTGGGGGCGTCAAAAACCTCATAGCCGGAACGCTTCAAGTTGATCACAATAAAGTCCCGGATGGCATCCTCGTCTTCTGCCACAAGAATCCGTCTCATCCCTGGGTCATCTCCTTTCCAAATGCTATAGCCGCTGGAAGAGCTCCTGCTCCAACTGGTCATAGGTGATGGCCAGGCGGGAGTTCTTCTCCGGCGGAATGTAGGCGTAGTACTCAAACATGCCTTTCCGATCTATCAATCGGTAATTTTCCATATCAAAGGGGTCCCGGTAGTCGTTTTGGGAATAGACCCGCATCTTCAGCAGCACCTCCCGGGAATTTTCCAAAGACCCATCATAGGCAACAAAGATCCACTCACCGGTCTCGTGCTGGACAATGACCGTCACCCGTCCATTCCAGGAGTCGGGGTAGCGGATCATATACCCTTGGGAAAGGTTGACCGCCGCGGTCTGCTTCTCCACCAAGGCCCCATCTTCCATCGAGCAGAAGGTGACCTGGTAAAGCCTCTCCCCCTCCTGAAGCTCCCGGTAACCAGGCATCAGGGTAGCGGTGGGGATTTCCAGATAGCCGTCCCCATCCACATCCATGCATTCCACCTGAATATCCCGGCGGGTGGCGCTGAAGTTTGTCTCCTCCTCATCCTCCTGCATCAAATTGCGCAGTTCCCCATTTTGGATGGCCAGCACTTCGGTGGCCATCTGGCCGCCGCTGACCATCTCATCCACAAACAGGGCTTTGGTGCCGTCCGGCAGGCTGCCATAGGCGATCTGGGCAAACTCCCTGGCCTTGCCATTCAAATCCACCTTGCTGCTCTGGGCCACCCGGGTGCCCCGCTTGCGAACCAGTTTGGCGGTGGAGCTCTGGGAATCCCCCAAGGTGAGAAGGACCAGCTGGTCCATCCCCTCCTCGTCGCTGGGGACGATCACCAGCTGCTGGTAGCTGTCCTTGAACATGCTGCGCAGACGGCCATCTTCATAGGTGTACAGGGAAACCTTGTTGTCCCCCTGGGATTCGCCACTCCACCCGATGACAATATCCTCCCGTTGGGGGTCAGTGACGTTGGCAAAACTGATGAAGTCCACGTCATCCCCCAGCCCGGAGGAGCTGTAGGTGGAGCGCCACTGACCATCCGTCCGGTCCATGACGGTGAGCCAGGTGGTGCTGCTGCTGTCCAACTGGTAGAAGACGATGGCCTCTTCTTCCCCGTCCCCGTCGATATCGTGGAAGACAAAGGCAGAGCGAAAATCCCCGGACTTGGGATATTTCAGCTTGACGTTCTCCCCCAATGCCTGTTTCAGGGCGCTGTCGATCTCGGCCTGTTCTGCGGTCAACTTTGGGGGGGACATCAGTTCTTCCACATCCATCTGGATGGGGGAGCAGCCCGACAGGAGCAGAATCGCCCCTGCGGCTACCGCCGCCAAAAGGGATTTGTTCATTGCAGCGCCTCCTTTCTCATACAGACTGGGAGAAAAAGGGGTGCCGGAAGCCTGTTCCGGCACCAAGCCCTTGTTACCAGTTGTTGTGGTGGATGATCTCGGGTTTCAGCCGGCCTTCCGCCCGTGGCTTTTCCTCGTTGGGGTATCCCAGGGCAATGACCGAATAGGCCACTACCCCTTCCGGCAGGCCGAACACCCGGCCGAATTCCGCGCACCGGTCTGGAGTGCCGTGGATGCCGCACCAGCAGGAACCCAGCCCCAAGCTCTTAGCGGCCAGCAGGATGTTCTGTGTGGCGGCACCGCAGTCGTCCACCCAGTAGCCGGGGCACTTCTCCGGCATGCCGGCCACCAAGATCGCCAAGGGCGCCTGGGCCATCATTTTGGTATAGGGGGAAAGGCCCACGATTTTATCCAGCTGGGCCCGGTCGTCGATGACGATAAACTGCCAGGGCTGGCTGTTGCGGGCGGTGGGGGCGTGCACCGCTGCGGTCAGCAAGGTCTCTACCACGTCGGCAGGGATGGCCTCCGGTTTGTAGGAGCGGATGCTCCGGCGGTCTAAAATATGGTTGATGGTTTCATTGGTCAACAAACTCATAACGGGGCTCTCCTTTCTATCTGCAAAGGGGGCAGAAGTCCAAAAGCATGGGTACCCATACTATTTATAGTATATCAGCCAGGGATTCGCTGTCAATGTTTTGTCTATCCTTTTTTCCCTTGTGGGAAGCGGGGAAAACAGCAAAACAGCGGCCCTTTTCCCATGGGAAGAGAGCCGCCCGAAAATTTCATGGTTTCGCTTTACTTTTTTCATAGTTCAATGGTAGAATATTCAAAGAATCTTTCCCAGAAGTGCCGCCCTTTGCTACCCTTTGATCTTGTTTTCACTATTCTGGATCAAATTGAGCAGGGAACTGGCGAACAAGGGGTAGTGCTGGGAGAGCATCTCGGTGGTGATGGCAAGATCCTCCACCCGTTCCACCGGGGGCATCTTCTCCACTGGATTCCCCCCGGCGATGGCCGAGGCATTGGCCTCACAGAGCTGCATAGCCGCTGAGGCATAGCCCTGGGCCACCTGGCCGGGCACGGTGAAGAGGCCCAGCTGGTTTTTCGGGTTGATGGAATACACCACCCGGAACATCCGGTACACCGCCAGCATCAGGAAGGAGGAAACCTCCCCGGTGAGGGCTTTGTTGTCCGCCTTCCCCAAAAGGTCAAAGAGGATGTTCAGGGAATTGGCGATCAGCTTTTTGTTGAGCACCGGCAGGATGCCCCCGCGATGGAAGGTGTTCTCTTTGCCGCTGGCATCTGGCTCCGGGATATCCTCCACCGTCAAGGTAGTGCCGGTCCGGTCCGGCGAACGCCCCAGCAGGTAATCGCAGGACACCCCATAAAAGTTGGCGCAGCGAATTAAAAAATCCAGGCCGCATTCCCGGATTCCCTTTTCATAATGGGACAACAGCGCCTGGGAGATGCCCAGTTCGGCCGCTGCCTGCTTTTGACTGATGTTTCTCTCCTTGCGCAGGAGGGTGAGTACTCTAGGAAAATCGGTGTTCATTATGTATAACCCCCGCAAAAATACACTCAAAGTATATTAAATTATAGTATACTCGTCCCATTTTGTAAATAAGAACTCGCAGAAAAATTCAAAAATTGTCGATTCTCCCACAATCTTCACTGGTTTCTTGGGCTGATCTTCCTGGAAATTGGGGATTTTCCACCGAAAAAAGTGGAAAAGTGGAAGATTAGATCCCTACTTTCTGCGGTTTTCATTGTTTTTTCCCACCGGCGTTTGAACGCCTTCGGATGGACTATACTACTATTTGTATAGATTGGCCCCCCGTTCCAGCGGCCGGGGGACAGTGAGACCCTATCGCTGGAGAAAGAAAGGTTGCAGCATATGATTACATACAAGGTTCATTTTATCCGCCACGGCATGACCCAGGGCAACTTGGAGGGAAAGTACATCGGTTCCACCGACCTGCCCGTCTGCCCCGAAGGTTACCGCCAACTGGATGACTTAAAGGCCCACTACGAATATCCCAAAGTGGAGGCCGTGTACTCCAGCCCTATGCTCCGCTGCCGCCAGACGGCGGATTTCCTCTACCCCAACGCCATGCTGACGGTGGTGGAGGATCTGCGGGAGTGGAATTTCGGCGACTTCGAAGGCAAGACCATGGAGGAGCTCAAGGATGACCCGGATTATCTGGATTGGATCGCATCCTCTATGAAGTCCACCCCGCCCGGCGGGGAGAGCAGCAAAGAATTTGCCGCCCGGCTGCAGCTGGCCATCGGCGCCATCTTCCGGGACATGATGGATCAGGGGATCACCAACGCCGCCATTGTCACCCACGGCGGGGTGATCATGACCCTGATGAGCGAATACGCCCTGCCCCGCGGGCAGAATAACAACCACTGGATGGCCCCCAACGGCCAAGGGTTCACCGTTTTGATGACCCCTCAGATGTGGATGCGGGACGGTGGATTCGAAGTGTACAACTATGTCCCCGTGGAGCCGGAACTGGCGGATTTTTCCGGGATCATGGGCTTTGACAGCGGGGAAGACTGGGATGAATAGCCCCCATTTGGTCCACCCGTACGCTGGGGATGGCAAAAGCAAAAGCAAAACCACTGCCGCCATCGGCCAGGCCATCCGGGGTGCGGGCATGAGGGTGTTGGTCTGCCGCCGCCCCACCTCGGAGCGGGCCCCCTTGGAGGCGATGGGCCTCTCCCCCGCAAGGGGATTGAATTCTAAGTGCTGCTGATAAGGATGTGATCGGTTTGAAGTTTAACACCTTGGCCAAACAAAACGCGAAAAAAGCCCTGGGGAACCGCTGGGGCGGAGCCATCGCCGTTGTGCTGATGATCAGCGCCATCTCCCTGCTCTTCTCCATCCTGGAGAGCATGTTCACTGTGTTTTTTGGCCTTCCGGACTTTTATGAAATTCTCGCCTACCTGCTGGAGGGCCGGGATCTTCCCCCAGCGGCCATCCCCTCGGTTATTATCAGCGGGGTGTTCGCCGTGTTGGGATTCCTGGTTCTCACTCCCCTTAAGCTGGGGGTTACCAATTGGCTGTATCAGCTCACCGGCGGCCAGCCCCGGGAAATTTCCTCCCTTTTCTTCTTCTTTGACTCCCCCTGTCTCTTTTTTAAATCCCTTTTCCTGCGGCTTGGCATCGCGGTGCGCATGTTCTTTTGGGCTGTTCTCTGCTTGTCGCCAGGGGTGGTGTTTACCGGCATTGGGGATTATCTCGCACGGCCGGATGCCTCCGCTGCGGACCATGCCCTGGCGGCCGCGGGGATCACCTTGGGCTCCATCCTCCTTCTGTTGGGCTTTGCCGCCCTGTGGATCTGTTCCTTCCGGTACTTCCTAGCCGGGTATCTCCTCTGTGCCGATCCAGACTTGGGGGTTGGCACTGTTATCCGTCTCTCGGTCCGTGGCACCCGGGGCAGGCTCTCCAAACTGGCCCAATTCCAGCTCTCCTTTTTGGGGTGGTACCTTCTGTGTCTCCTGGTGCTCCCTCTCCTGTACGTGGCCCCTTACACCGGCGCCTCCATGGCCATTTACGCCCGCTATCTCATTGAGCGGGACAATCTCATCCCCCGGCAGGAATCCCCCACCGGGCGGATTGTGGACCAGGATTACATCGATCTCGGCCCGCAGCCCGACTAATAGCTTCCGATCTGCCGCCTATCCCCCTTTCCTGGGGAATGGGCGGTATTCTTTTCGCCAGGTATTCAGCCTAGAACTGGCCGCCTTCCCCGCTCCTTTCAATGAGGGCCAATTCTTACGTTTTTCTGAATTTTTCCGGCAAGGGAGCAAATCTTCTAAAATTGGTCACTTTTTCTATGTATCATAAGACTTACCAACCATTGGGGAAAGGAGCTGTCCACATGAAAGAACCCACCGGCCTTGAAGTCTATTTCCGCAGTGAAAAATTGTTGATTGTCGCCGTGGTGCTACTCCTCTCATCCGCGCTGCTGGCCTTTGGATCCCAGGTGGCAGAGCCCTCCCCCAATTCCTCCGGTGTCCAGGTGGTCAATCCAGTGATCCAATATGACACCTTGGAATCCCTTCAGGGCGCGGCTGATTTTCTGGTGCAGACCCCCCAGGCCCTGCCCACCGGATATGAGGTGGAGGAATACGCCCTGGTGGCCCAAACCATCGCCCAGGTGACCTACTCCTGTGGGGAGGACAAGCTGGTCTACCGCACTTCTACAGAGCAAGAAGCCCCTGGCGAGGTCTCGGGGGAATTCCCCTGGGAATCCAGCCTCACCTGTGGCGCCTCCACCGTGTCGGTGCTGGGCGACCAAGAAGATGTCATCCTCCACGCCTCCTGGCAGCGGGACGGCATGTGGTACTCCCTCACCAGCAGCGAAGGATTGACCGCCGAATCGCTGACCGCTTTGGTCACCAGCATCTTGTAGGAAACAAAAAAAGGACCCGAAGGGCCATGATGTCCCTTCGGGTCCTTTTTTGTTTTTCATGCATCGACAGCATTACAGGTTTAAGCCCTTGGCCACATTGACCACAAAATCCTGGACGTTGGTCACCATGGTCTTGACCGCCAAACTTCCCCGATCCCGCAGCTTGTTGACCGCAAACTCCGAGACATCCACGCAGTAGAAGTACAGCGGCCGGATCGACCCATCTTCCAACACCCGGTAGGCAGGAGTCATGTTGCCGGTGGCAATGGAGTGGAGCACTGTCGCCATGCTGATGACGGTGGTGGAACGCTTGACCTGTTCCCGCATGGCGTTCTGGGCCTCATAGACATCGGCGTAGACCTCTGGCAGGGGGCCGTCGTCTCGGATAGAACCCGCCAAAACAAAGGGGACCCCTGTTTGACGCAGCTATACAGGATGCCGTTGTCAATCCCCTCCCCCTTTATAAAAGCGGGGATAGAGCCGTACTGCCGCACCCGGTTGATGGTGTCGATGTGGTTGTAATGGCCACCCGGCCGGGATTCCTGGGTGTAGACATCCTGGCCCAGGGCGGTGCCCAGGTAGGCGGCTTCCAGGTCGTGGGTTGCCAGGGCATTGCCCGCTAACAGGGCATGGACATATCCCCCGGCGACCAGCTTGGAGAATGCCTCCCGGGAATCCTTGTCAAAGGAGCAGGCCGGCCCCAGGACCCAAGTGACAAAGCCATGCTCCTTCTCATGCTCCAGCAGTTCATAGAGGGAGTCGTAGTCCTTGGAGTAAGCAGTCTCCCGGGAACGGCCTTGGCGAAAAGAGAACGCCTCAGCCTCTGCCTTCCCCGGTCGGGCAAAGGGAGCGGTGTGAACGTAGATTCCTTGAGAACCGTCCTCGGCTCGGCCCACCGCCACCAAATCCCCCTGTTTCAGCCGCCGGAACTCCCGGACAGCGATGGCTCCATCCTCATAGACGGCCACGCAGTCCATTCTGCTCTCTTTGGCTAGGAGCCACCTGCCTCCCACCTTGAAATACTCGGGGAAGATGGTGGTGGCATGGTACTGCTCAGGGGCGGCACCGTCTCGGGGAGCCGGGATAAACTGGGCGTCTGGGGCAAAGCCCAGGGCAGAAAAATCGGGTTCCTGATAGCGGGGCAACGTAAATGCCATGGATAAAACCTCCTTGATCAATCCAAATACACAGGGATTTCCGGACAGAAAAAATCCCCTCTTTGCAACCGGTAAGACGGATGGTATAAACCGGTGGGCGGGTAAAACTCCTCCCCGATGGGGGAAAAGCCCAGCTTTTCCAGCAGCTTTGGGGAGGCAGTGTTGTGGGGATTATGCCCGGCAAACACCGAAGGGATGTCCCACTTTACAAAAGCGTACCAAAGGGCGGCCCGGCAGGCCTCTTCCCCCAGGCCCCGGCCCCAAAACGCCGGCCGGAGGTGAACCCCCAGTTCCAGCTCCCCTTCCCCGTGAGGGCGCAGGCCGCAGCAGCCTGCCAGCTCCCCAGTGGAGCGCTCCCGCAGAGGCCAGTATTGGATCCCAAACTGCTTGTCCCTTTCCACCTCTTGGGCGAGGCGGTCGGCCACCTCTTCCGCCGTCATTCTGCCTGTTGCGGTAATCCAACGGGTGACCAGGGGGTCACCCCACAGCGCTTCCGCTTCCAGCAAATCCCCTGCCTCCCAGCGGCAGAACAACAACCTCTTTGTCCTTAGAAAACCATTGGTCATTTCACAACCCTCCAAACTGCAAAAAAGCGGCTTGCGCCGCTTTTTTCCCTTGTAATGTTCGATTGCGCTTATCCATAGTATCCCAAAAAATAAAGGCGGCGTCAAGCTACGCCAAAGAGGAGACGGACCAAAAGGGCGCTGATCACAAACCCGGTCAGATCTGCGGAGAGGGCACTGGGCAGGGTGTGGCGGCTCTTCTGAATACCCGCTGCACCAAAATAAACAGCGATGGTATAAAAGGTGGTCTCGGTGGAACCCAGCATTACCCCAGCCACCCGTCCGGCAAAACTGTCCGGCCCGACCGAGGAGAGGATATCCTGGAAGATCACCATGGCACCGCTGCCCGAGATGGGCCGGAGCATCGCCAAGGGGAGGACCTCCTTTGGCAGTCCCAGGAGATTCCCAAGGGGAGCCAGGGCGCAGCAGAAAAGATCCAGCGCCCCAGAAGCTTTGAACATCCCCACACAGGTGGTTAAGGCCACTAGAGCGGGCAGGATGGAAAAACCCGTGGCCAAGCCGGACCGCGCCCCATCCAAAAAGCTGGCAAACACATCGGTTCCCCGGCAAGCACCGAACAAAAGGATTCCCCCAATAACCAAGGGAATCAGGCAATCGGTAAAGCGGATCATCGGCGGCCCATCCTTTCCAAGAGTTTTGCCGCTGTCACCCCCACTAAAATAGAGGCTAAGGAGGCCAGCCAAACAGCTGGGATCAGCTCCGCTGGATTTTGGGATCCAGCTTGGGTGCGAAGGAGGATCAGGTTGGTGGGGATCACCTGCAGCGATGCGGTGTTGAGCACCACAAATAAAATCATATTGTTGGTGGCCACCTTGCCGGACCGCTCTTCCTTAGCCATTTCCTGCATGGCCGTGATGCCTAAAGGGGTTGCGGCGTTGCCCAACCCAAGCAGGTTGGCAGCCAGGTTCATTGTGATGGCTTCCATCGCCTTGCCTTTGGGCCGGATTCCCCGAAAGAGCCGCCGGGTCACCGGGGAGAACAGGCGGGAGAGGAGTTCGGTCAGGCCGGCTTTTCGGGCCACCTCCATCACCCCAGACCAAAGGCACATCGCCCCTAGCAGGGAGAGGACCAGCTCCACCCCTTTTCCACAGCTGGTGATAGCCGCGGTGGAAACCGCATCCATCCGGCCGGTGAGCAAGCCAAAAAGGACAGATAAAACAACCATTCCAGTGAATAATACTGTCATCATAAAATTCCCCTTATTTTATCAAAAAAATTAAAATTTGTTACCATAGTCATCAAACCGACATGTATAATTTATCTATATTTTTGTCTTAATTTTCGTTAAAATATAGACTTTTTCTCCTTTTCATGGAAATATAGGAAGTTTTTACCTAGAAGTATTTGACAATTTTGTAAGAATACGTTATAGTATCCTATGTTGGATGATTCGACAGGATTTGATGTCGAGGAACGTAGAACCCCCCTATTCTTGGACAAAAAATATAGAAAGGTTGGTAAAATCTCATGAAATCAACAGGTATTGTAAGAAGAGTAGATGAATTGGGCCGCATTGTCCTGCCCATTGAGCTGCGCCGTACCTTGGGAATTGATGTAAAAGACGCCCTGGAAATTTTTGTAGATGGAAATCAGATTGTTCTCAACAAATACGAGCCTGCTTGCATCTTCTGCAACAGCGCAAACGATATTGTCAATTTTAAAGGCAAAAACATCTGCCGCCAATGTCTGAAGGAATTGACCGAGGAATAGCCTTTCCTTTAACGGTATGAAGGAAGCCCTCATTTCATGCGCAATGAAACGGACATAGTACACACTTACAGGCTGCCAGTCCATGGCAGCCTTTTCTTTTTTGTGGGCAAACTCGGCCCCAATTTCGGGATAACGCAAAAAAGCCGCTTTCGTATTGAAAGCGGCTTTTTTATGGTTACAAAGAGATGGATTTACGCGTTTGCAAATCTCGCAGGATTAATCTTTACGCCGGGGCCCATGGTGGTGGCAACAACGCAGGATTTCACATACTGGCCTTTTGCAGCAGCGGGTTTTGCCTTGACGATTGCGCTCATCAGAGTGTCAAAGTTCTCCTGCAGCTTTTCACAGCCGAAGGAAGCTTTGCCGATGGGGCAGTGGATGATGTTGGTCTTGTCCAGGCGGTACTCGATCTTACCGGCTTTTGCCTCGGTGACAGCGCGGGCAACATCGGGGGTAACGGTACCAGCCTTGGGGTTGGGCATCAAGCCGCGGGGGCCGAGCACTTTACCGAGGCGGCCGACAACGCCCATCATGTCAGGGGTTGCGATGACCACATCGAAATCCATCCAGCCTTCGCTCTGGATCTTGTGCATCAGATCCTCACCGCCAACGTACTCAGCGCCGGCGTTCTGAGCGGCAGCAATGTTGTCGCCTTTGGCAAACACCAATACACGGACCTTTTTGCCGGTGCCGTTGGGCAGCACGACAGCGCCGCGGACCTGCTGGTCAGCATGGCGAGAGTCAACGCCCAGGCGGACGTGGACTTCAACGGTCTCATCAAATTTGGCTTTTGCAGTTTTGGTGCAGAGTTCAATGGCCTCTGCGGTATCGTAAAGCTTCAAGCTGTCAAACAGCTTGGCGCTATCCTGATATTTTTTACCGTGTTTCATTGATTATCCTCCTTATGAGTGGTGTATAGCGGATAGTTTTCCTCCCACCCGGGTAGCACTAGTCTACTACTTCAATGCCCATGCTGCGTGCGGTGCCGCAGATCATGCTCATAGCGGTCTCTACGCTAGCAGCATTGAGGTCAGGCATTTTCTGTTCAGCAATTTTGCGGACCTGCTCCTTGGTGATTTTACCGACCTTGGTCTTGTTGGGCACGCCGGAAGCAGTCTCAATGCCGATGGCTTTTTTGATGAGAACCGCCGCAGGGGGTGTCTTGGTGACAAAGGTAAAGGAACGGTCGGCATAAACGGTAATGACAACAGGGATGATCAAGCCCGCATCGTTCTTGGTGCGCTCATTGAACTCTTTGGTGAACGCCATGATGTTAACGCCATGCTGGCCCAGAGCGGGACCAACGGGCGGTGCGGGAGTAGCCTTTCCGGCCGGAATCTGTAGTTTGATGAAACCTACTACTTTTTGAGCCATTGTGTTTTGCACCTCCATAGTTAGTGGTTAAAGTCGGAACGGGCCGTATGCCCATCCCTCCCACAGGTCGCACTGGCGACCCATTTTGGTTTGCCGAAGCCGGGTTTGGGCCGCGGCAAAGATTGGCCGAGAAGCCAATCACCTCATAAAAGACTAATCCAGAGCCTGAACCTGGTCCAGCTCAAGCTCAACGGGAACTTCTTTGCCCATCATCGAAACGGTCACGCGCACTGTGCCTTTCTCTGCATCAATGGCATCCACCGCGCCGATAAAGCCATCAAGATAACCATCGATCACCTTGACCGAGTCACCTACCTGGAAGTCAATCTCAATCTGACGGACTTCCACGCCCAGCCGCTGGACCTCTTCCTCCGAAAGGGGGACGGGTTTGGAGCCGGGGCCGACAAAGCCGGTTACGCCGCGGATGTTGCGGACAACATACCATGAATCATCGGTCATAATCATCTTGACAAGGACATAACCGGGGAAAATCTTGCGTTCCACTTCACGTTTTTTGTTGTCCTTAATTTCCGTGACAGTTTCCGTGGGAACCTTGACCTCACAGATCAGATCATGCAGCTTCCGGTTTTCCACTGCATTCTCTATGCTTGTCGCCACTTTATTCTCATAGCCGGAATAGGTGTGGACAACGTACCATCTAGCAGTATCAGACATCTTTACCCCTCCGCGCTTTGTCATTTTTCCTTGTGTGATACAATTTCAAACGCAAAAAGCGACCTTAAAAGAGCAGATTGACGATGGCTGACAGGATCATATCGAACCCGCCAATAAAAAAGGAAGCGATGACCACAGTGACGATGACAACAATGGTGTTGTTGATCACCTGTTTTTTCGCCGGCCAGACAACCTTTTTCAGCTCGCCCTTCATATCGCGGAAGTAGCGGCTGATTCTTGCGGTGATACCCTGCTTAGGACTGGATTTGCCTTTGTTCTCTTCTGACATTGTCCTGTCCCCGCCTTTCACCTTTACTTGGTCTCTCTGTGAAGAGTGTGTTTCCGGCAGAATCTGCAGTATTTGTTCATCTCCAGCCTGTCGGGATCGTTCTTCTTGTTTTTCATTGTGTTGTAATTACGCTGTTTGCACTCGGTACAAGCTAATGTAATTTTAACCCTCATGTTTCGGCACCTCCTGGTTGACGGATTTGTTTTGCCTCCCTCGTAAAGGAACGCTGCGTATTTTGGACATAAAAAAATAACCCTTTTAGAGGTGTACCAAGTATATCACGGATACGTCAAAGAGTCAAGATGAATTTTGGACAAACTTCTAATTTTCAAAAAAATGTATATATTAATAAGGATATCCCCAGGCAAAACCGAAGGATGTTCCAATTGCGGCCTTTTCCTTGGTGTGATAGAATAGAATTGTATTTTTGTAGCATGGCGCCATCCCCCAAATCTTACCAGAATTGACATGTTATCTGCCCGGCCCTGCCGGAATACATAGGAGTGAGGAATTCACCATGAAAAAGATTACCGTTGCCGTCGTGTTCGGCGGCGCCAGCACAGAATATGAGGTCTCCCTGGAGTCCGCAACCTCGGTGCTGCGCAACATTTCCCATGAAACGTTTGACGTCATTATGCTGGGCATCACCAAAGAAGGCCGCTGGCTCCGCTATACCGGCCCTGTGGATCGGATCGCCAAAAATGAGTGGCAGCAGCCCCAATACGTCACCCAGGCCTTCCTCTCCCCCGACCGTTCTGTCCACGGCATTGTGGAAATCCGGGATGGGAATGCCACCGTTGTCCCGGTGGACGTGGTGTTCCCGGTCCTCCATGGCAAAAACGGGGAGGACGGCACCATCCAGGGCCTGTTGGAACTGGCCGGCATCCCCTATGTGGGCTGCAATGTCTGTGCCAGTGCTGTCTGCATGGACAAAGAGATGACCCATACCATTTTGGATTACAACGGCATCCGCACCGCCAAATGGCACGCTATAAAACAGTGGGAGCTCACCGACTTCGACGCCACCGAGGCCATGCTCCGGGAGAAGCTCCACTACCCCATGTTCATCAAGCCCGCCAACGCCGGTTCCTCGGTAGGGGTGAGCAAAGCCACCAATAAAGAGAGCCTCCGCAAGGGGCTGGAAACCGCTCTTCAGGTGGACAGCAAAGCCATCGTGGAGGAGTGCATTATAGGCCAGGAGGTGGAGACCGCCGTCCTGGGCAACCAGGACCCCAAAGCCGCCCTGGTAGGGGAGATTGTCCCGAAAGTGGAGTTTTACGACTACGACGCCAAATACAAAGACGATTCCACCGACCTGTATATCCCTGCCCGCATCAGCGATGAGACCGCCGGCCGAATCAAGGCCATCGCCCTCAAGGCATACAAAGTTTTGGGGTGCATGGGAATGACGCGGGTGGATTTCTTCATCCAAAAGGATGGCACCATCGTCCTAAACGAACCCAACACCATCCCCGGCTTTACCTCCATCAGCATGTATCCCAAGCTGTGGATCGCCGCCGGACTGCCCTATGACCAATTGATCGAAACTTTGATCCGGCTTGCCATCGGGCAGTAACAGCCGCGGAAAGGAGAACCCCATGGACAATCGACCCATTGGCGTGTTTGACTCCGGTGTGGGCGGCCTTTCGGCGGTCCGCCGCCTGGAAAAACTGCTCCCCGGGGAGGATATCGTCTACTTCGGCGACACCGGCCGGATGCCCTATGGCACCCGCAGCCGGGAGACCATCATCGGTTATTCCAAGGAGATCATCGCCTTCCTTCTGGAGAAAGACGTCAAAATGCTGGTGGCCGCCTGTGGCACCATCAGTTCCAACCTGCCCGATTCGGTGGTCAAAGCCCTTCCAGTCCCCTATACCGGAGTGATGCTCCCCGCCGCCCAGGTGGCAGCGGCAACCACCTCCAACGGCCGCATCGGACTCATCGGCACCACTGCCACAGTGCGCAGCGGACTTTTTGGCAAGGCCATCCGCTCCATCCGGCCGGAGACCAAGCTGTTCGGCAAAGCCTGCCCCCTCTTGGTCCCCATGGTAGAGGAGGGCCTTTTGGAAGAGGACAACGAGATTGTCCGCCTCACCCTGGAGATGTACCTCTCCTCCATCAAAAAGGAGAATGTGGACACCCTCATCCTGGGCTGCACCCACTTCTCCCTCCTGTACAACCAGGTGGACCGGGTAATGGAATCCAAGGTCACTCTGGTGGATGCCGCCGGTGCCGCCGCCCAATATGTGCAGAGCTTCCTGACGGAGAGGGACATGCTGGGCGATTCCTCCCGCAAGGGAAAGACCCGGTTCTTTGTCTCCAGCGAGCCGGAGGCCTTCTGTGAAACCGCCCAGAAATTCCTGGGCCGCAGCATATCCGCCGACCTGCGGGTGCAGGTGCTGGGAAAATAACCCCGACGCCCGGTTTCGGGCGCTTACCATCAAAACTGCGCCCTCCCCTAGGCGGGTGCAAGGGGGAAAACACGTTGAAAAAAGATGTGATGATTAAAATTATTGGCCGGCAGTTTGTCGCTGGGGAGGAAGACTCGGTGGAGCTGACCACCACCGGCAGCTATTACCGCCGGAACGGCGATTATTTTATCCGCTATGAGGAGTCGGAGGCCACCGGGTACAAAGGCGCCTACACCACCGTCAAGGTGGATGGGGACGGCTCCCGGGTCACCATGCTCCGCTCCGGCCCCAACCGCTCCCAGCTGATCGTGGAGGACGGTGTCCGCCACCAGTGCTGCTACGACGTGGGCCTCGGCCCCATGATGATCGGCATTTCCGGCGAAGGAGTGGCCTCCACCCTCACCGATGGGGGCGGCGACCTGAAGTTCCGCTACAGCATGGACATAGAAACCGCCGTCGCTTCCGAACATGAAGTATCCATTAACGTCAAGGAGTGTGCAAAATAGATGACCAACTTGGTACAAAGCGCAGAAACACAGATTAAAACCATGGTGGAAGGCGCCTTTGCCGCCGCTATGGAAAAAGGGGCCCTTCCCCAGGGGGAGCTTCCCGCCTACGCCGTGGAGATCCCCGCCGATCCAAACCACGGGGACTTCGCTGTCAACGCGGCCATGGTCTCCGCCCGGGCCTTCCGCCTGCCGCCCCGCAAAATTGCGGAAGCAGTGGCTGGGAACATCTCCTTCGAAGGCACCTATTTTGAGCGGTGCGAGATCGCCGGCCCCGGTTTCATCAACTTCTTCCTGGGCAAAGGCTGGTTTGCAGACGCTGTCGCAGGCGTCTTGGCCGATGGGGACAGCTACGGCCGTTCCGACTTCGGCAAAGGGGAAAAGGTGATGGTGGAGTTTGTCTCCGCCAACCCTACCGGCCCCATGCACATGGGCAACGCCCGGGGCGGCGCCATCGGCGACTGCCTGGCCTCCGCTTTGGATTTTGCAGGCTATGAGGTCTGCCGGGAATTCTATGTCAACGACGCAGGCAACCAGATCGCCAAGTTTGGCAAATCCCTGGAAGCCCGGTACCTCCAGCTTTACAAAGGGGAGGACGCGGTGGAGTTCCCCGAGGACGGCTACCACGGCGACGATATCAAGGAGCGTGCTAAGGAGTATGCCGACCTCCACGGCGACAACCTGCTGGAAGTCTCCAGCGAGGAGCGGCAGCAGGCCCTCATCGATTACGCCCTGCCCCGCAATGTGGACAAGTTGAAATCCGACCTGGAAAAATACCACATCTATTATGATGTGTGGTTTAAAGAATCCACCCTTCACGCGTCTGGCGCAGTCCAGGCGGCGGTGGACCTGCTGGCCTCCAAGGGCCTGACCTATGAAAAGGACGGGGCCATCTGGTACAAAGCCACCGAATTCGGCGGGGAGAAGGATGAGGTCCTAGTCCGGGCCAACGGTTTCCCCACCTATTTTGCAGCGGATATCGCCTATCATTACAACAAGTTTGCCGTCCGCGGGTTTGACCGGGTCATCAACATCTGGGGAGCTGACCACCACGGCCATGTGGCCCGCCTCAAGGGGGCTATGGACGCCATCGGCCTGGATGGCTCCAAGCTGGACATCGTGCTGATGCAGCTGGTCCGGCTGACCAAAAACGGCGAAGTGGTCAAGATGAGCAAGCGCACCGGCAAGGCCATCACCCTGACCGATCTGCTGGAGGATGTGCCGGTGGAGGCCGCCCGCTTCTTCTTCAATATGCGGGAACCCAACTCCACCCTGGATTTTGATCTGGACCTGGCGGTACAGGAGACCTCCCAGAACCCGGTGTACTATGTCCAGTACGCCCACGCCCGCATCTGTTCCATTTTGAAAAACCTGGCTGCCGAGGGGATCAGTCCCCGCTCTGTCACCAAAGAGGAACTGGCCCTCCTCACCACCCCTGAGGAGACCGCTTTGATCCGTCGGGTAGCTCAGCTCCCCAACGAGATCATCTCCGCAGCCAAAAACTACGATCCCGCCCGGCTGACCCACTTTGTCATTGATGTGGCGACCCTGTTCCACAAGTTTTACAACGCCTGCCGGGTCAAAGGGGAGGATGAAGCGCTGATGCAGGCCCGTCTGAGCCTCTGCCTGGCAGTGCGCACCACCTTGAAAAACGTGCTGGCGCTTCTGAAGATCAGCGCGCCGGAATCCATGTAATCTATTCGGATGATAAGGGCCGTTTTGCCCGGAAAAGGAGCCAATTCTATGGACAGCACCCCCCGACCGTGTTTGTTTTCCAGCAATCCGTCCCCCAAAAGGGCCCCGGAAACATTTTGGCAGGAACTGGAACCCTCCCTTGCGGCCGGTGCGGCTTATGCCGCCGCCCCTGACCAATGGGCTGCCTCAGGCAGCGATCTCTCCTTGGTGCGCTTCTGTGTGCAACAGGGAAAGGCCCCGGTGATGGGGGTACTTTCCCCCACCGGCCTGGACTGGGAGCCATATGGGGAACTGCCCTTCCTGGAGCTGGTCAACATCTATGCCCACCGGGCCTTTGAACTATTGGAGGCCGGGGTTTCCGCCCTTTGGGTGGAGGGCGCCCTCTCCCTTGGGGAAGCGCGGGCAGCGGTGTTAGGCGCCCGGCAGACCGGTCTGCCCATCCACCTGACCATGGCGGTGGACGCGGACGGGGAAAGCCCCCAGAACGCCGATGTATTGGCTTCCCTAGTCACCCTCCAGGGGTTGGGAATTCAGTCTTTTGGCCTTGCCTTCACCGGCGGGGAAGAAGACCTGTTGGATTTGGTGGAGCATCTCATCCCTCATGCCAGGATTCCCCTGGCCGTATGCCTCCCCCTTCTCGCGCCCGAAGAGTTGGCACGGCTGACCCGGGAATTGTTGTCCCGGGGGGTGTCCCGGTTCTACACTGCCGCCGGAATGGGGAAAGAGGCCCTTCTTCTGCTCACCAGCCTCTTCGCCCAAGCCTTTTCCCTCCCCCCAGCAGAAGAAGAAACCTTGGCCGCCTGTGCCGATCAAACCTTTTTCCTGCGGGAAGACATGGCTTATTCCGACCTGCTGGAGTGCTCGGTGGACATGGCCGACCAGGTGATCTCCGCCGAGGACTCCGGGTGCGAAATCCTGCAGATCCACATTGGAAGCCTGGACGACGCCTACCAATTCGGCCTCAACGCAGACATGATGCGGCTGCCGGTTTCTTTGGTGGCCGATAATGTGGAGGCGCTGGAAACCGCCCTCATCTACTACAACGGCCGGGCCATTATCGACAGCCTGTGCGACTTGGATGAGGAGACTATCTCCACCCTGGCCAAGGGCTACAACGCCCTGGTTCTATAATCCCATTCCGGGAAAGGAACATTCCCCCATGAAAGCTTTCTTCGCGCTGTTGCTGCCCCTTTGCCTGATTGTGGCCGGGTGCAGCCA
Organism: uncultured Merdimmobilis sp.; assembly: GCF_902471145.1. NCBI lineage: Bacteria > Bacillati > Bacillota > Clostridia > Eubacteriales > Oscillospiraceae > Merdimmobilis > uncultured Merdimmobilis sp. The sequence goes on along the minus strand of NZ_CABRJC010000002.1, from coordinate 104,497 downwards.
GAATCCCCCTTCTTCCAGCGCTCCGCCAGCGGATGACGTCTTATCTTTCGCGCCGGTGGAGTCCTCATCCCAGGAGGCTTCGCCTGCCTTGCAGCGCGCCCAGGCGAAGAAAGAGAAAATCCTGGCCGCCATCCAGGAGAAAATCGCCCAGTATCAGGCCGGCCAGGTGGTCAACGATCCGCTGGAACTCCGGTTCGAGCCCTTCCCCGAGGGGGAGGCGTATCCCATTGTGGATTCGGTGGAAGATTTTTTCTTGGAGGAAGGGAATGAGATGTTCGGTGCAACTGCCATCCTCCCTTTGCAGCAGCACAACATGTATTTCTACCTGGACTGCTACGCCCAATCGCCTCAAGATGATGGGGTGTGGGGTGTCAGCGCCGTAGGTTTCTCCCCCATTCAGCAGTAAAACAACATACAAAAGGGCCGCCCCTTCGGGGCGGCCCTTTTACTGTCCTCTATGGGCAACAGTTTTTTATCCAGACTGCAAACAGATGGGCGGCGCCCGGCCACCCAGTCAAAGCTAGACTATTTCTCTGCCCGGTAATACCGGTCAAAAGCCGCTTTGATGTCTGCGGAACATCACGTCCCCTTGGGATTTTTCACCTTGCAGTCGCAGTGACGCATAGCCCCGGTTACCCGGATCACCTCGGCGACAGTCGATGCGCCGCCGCGGATTGCCTCCCGGATGTCCTCTTCGGTGACCTTGTCACAATAACAGATATAGTTGGGTGCATCCACAGATTTATCCTCCCTTATTTTTCAGCCTTTCAAATTCCTTTCCAGCAGCCGTTCATACAACCGCAGGTACTCCTTTGCGGAGCGGTCCCAGCTGAAATCCTCCTTCATGGCGCGCTGCACCAGTTCCTCCCACTTTTTCTTATCCCGGTAATCCCGCTGGGCGCGGAGCACCGCGTCCATCATGTGGTGGGCATTGTAAGACTGGAAGGTGTACCCATTGCCCCAGCCGCCCCCTAGATCGGTGATAGAGTCCTTGAGGCCGCCGGTCTCCCGGACGATGGGCAGGGTGCCGTACCGCAGGCACTGCATCTGGGCCAGGCCGCATGGCTCGCTTTGGGAGGGCATCAGGAACACGTCCGCCCCCGCGTAAATCCGGCGGGAGAGGGCGGGGACAAACCCACAGTAAAAGGCCACCCGGCCAGGGTAGCGCTGCTGCATCTTCCCGAAGAAACGCTGGTATTCCTCATCCCCGGAACCCAAGATGGCCACCGATACCCCTTGGTTGACCAAGTCTCCCAAAACCCGCTTCACCAGGTCAAGGCCCTTGTGGGCCACCAAGCGGGTCACCATGCCCACCAGCATCCGGTCCGGGTCCACGGTGAGGCCCATCTCCCGCTGGAGCGCCTCTTTGCAGGCCCGCTTGCCAGCTATGGCGTCTTCGGCCCCATAGTGGACCGGGATATCCGGGTCGGCGCTTGGATCATAGGCCCGGTTGTCAATGCCGTTTAAGATGCCAGTTAGCTTGTAGTTATTCTCCCGGATGAGGGGGTCCAAGCCATGGGCATACCAAGGGTCCTGGATCTCATGGGCATAGGTGGGGCTGACGGTGGTGAGAGCATCGCACTGCTCAATGGCGGATTTCATCAGGTTGACGCAGCCATCGTATTCCAAAAGGACCTGGCATTCCCGGGGGACGCCCAGCACATCGCCGGCAAACCCCATGCCATACTGCCCTTGGTACTGGATATTGTGGATGGTGAACACCGTCTTGACCTCCCGCAGCTTTTCCACCCCTTGGTAAAAGAGCTTCCGGTTCAGGATAACCATGGCGGACTGCCAATCGTTGCAGTGAAGGATGTCCGGGGTAAAGTCGATGTGGCAAAGCATTTCCAGCGCCGCTTTGGAGAAAAAGGCGAACCGCTCCCCATCGTCGAAATCCCCATAGACAGAATCCCGCTTAAAATAATACTCGTTGTCCAGCAGGTAGTAGGTCACCCCATCCAGCTGGCACTCGTATACCCCACAGTACTGGCTGCGCCAGGCCAGGGGTACCTGAAATTCGGCGATGCGCCGCATCTTTCTGCGAAAGCCTTCCCCCACCTGCTGGTACAGGGGGAGTACCACCCGGCAGTCTACCCCGGCGCGGCAGAGGGCGGGGGGCAGGGAGCCCGCTACATCCGCCAGGCCGCCGGTTGCCACAAAAGGCCGGGCCTCGCTGGCAATATACAAAATCTTCATAACAAGGCCCCCTTACACAATGCTTCCCTTGGCGATGAACACCGGATAGGTGGCAAAGCCCATCAAAATCCGGCTGTCTTTAATCAGCACATTTTTGTCAGTGATGACATAATCCAGATTGGCCCCTTCGCCGATGGTGCTGCCCTGCATGATGATGGAGTTTTTCACCACCGCATCCTTGCCGATCTTCACCCCCCGGAAGATGATGGAGTTTTCCACCCTTCCTTCTATAACCGCACCGTCAGCCACAAAGCTGTTGCTGGCAGAGGCGGAAAGCCCATACCGGGCAGGGGGTTCGTCCCGCACTTTGGTGTAGATAGGGCGCTCCTTTAAAAAGAGGGCCTTGCGGACATCCTGGCTCAGCAGCTCCATATTGGAGGCATAGAAACTTTTCAGGCTGCACACCTTGCGGGCAAACCCGGTGAACTCATACCCCTGGATATGCAGGGTGCCTACGCTGCCCTGGAGCAGGTCCCGGGAGAAGGAGTACAGGTTCCGGCTGGAAAGATCGCTGACCAGCCGCTCCAACAGGTTTTTCTTCATGACGCAGACATCCAGGTAGGAATTCTGCTCCCCATGGAACTGGTTGCCCAGCCGCACTCCAGTGACCCGCCCGCTTTCATCCAGATCGAGGAGGGCGGTGTCGGGGACAATTTCCCCATTCAAAGTCTCCTTTTGATAAACCACAGTGATGTCCGCCCCGGTCTCCTCATGATAGGCCAGTATCTTTTCATAATCCATGTTGGCGATGAGGCTGCCGTCCGCGATGATCACATATTCCGACAGGGAGTGGCGGATAAAGCTCATGGCGCCGAACAACGCCTCCAGCCGTCCCCGGTAGATGCCGGAGTTGGCGTGGCCAAAGGGGGGGAGAATCCGCAGGCCGCCCCGTTTGCGGGCCAAATCCCAGTCCTTGCCGTTGCCCACATGGTCCATCAGGGACTGGTAGTTGCTCTTGGCGATGATGCCAACATCCTCCACCCCGGAGTTTACCATGTTGGATAAGGTGAAGTCGATGAGCCGGTACCGCCCGCCAAAGGGGACCGAGCCGGTGGTGCGCTTTTCGGTCAGCACGCCCAGCTGTTCATCGTGCACATTGGAGAAGATGATTCCCAGGGTTGCATTCTCTCTCATCTTAGCATTCCTCCCCTGCGACGTCCTGGTCGACCATTGCTTTGGCGGCGACCACTGCGCCGGCACCCACATGGACCCCTTCCGCGATGACCGCAATGCCCCACTGGTCTTTGTCGATGATGTTTTCTGGCCGGACGCCCACCCGGGCCCCCTTGCCGATGACGGCGTTCTCCCCGATGATGGCGTATTCCACCACTGCGCCTTCTTCAATCACTGCGCCGGGCATGACGATGGAATCCCGGACGATCGCCCCTTGCTGCACCGTGACCCCAGCAAACAGCACCGAGAAGTCGATGACGCCCGCCACTTCGCAGCCCTCGGTGATCATCGAATTCTGCACGGTGGCCCCCGGATGGACAAAGTGGGGGGTCATCACCGGGTTGCGGGAGTAGATTTTCCAATCGGCATCGCCCAGCACCAGGGGCACGTTGGGGTTCAGTAGGTCCATATTGGCCTCCCACAGGCTGTCGATGGTGCCGACGTCCTTCCAGTACCCATCAAAGGGGTAGGCCACCATCTTCTGGCCAGCGGCCAGCATCTTGGGGATGATGTTCTTCCCAAAGTCATTGCTGGATTTGGGGTCGGCCTCGTCCTCGGTCAGGTAACGGCGCAGGCACTCCCAGGAGAAGATGTAGACCCCCATGGAGGCCAGGGTGCTCTTGGGCTCTTTGGGCTTCTCTTCAAAATCGTAGATGGTGCCCTCCTCGTCAGCGCTCATAATGCCGAAGCGGCTGGCCTCCTCCAAGGGGACGTCCAGCACTGCTATGGTGCAGTCAGCCCCTTTCTCCTTGTGGACCCGCAGCATTTTGGAGTAATCCATCTTATAGATGTGGTCGCCCGAGAGGATGGCCACATATTCCGGCTGGTACCGGTCGATGAAGTTGATATTCTGGTAAATGGCGTTGGCTGTACCCCGGTACCAATCCGACCCAGAGCTCTTTTGATAAGGGGGCAGCACATGTACCCCCCCGTTGCTCCGGTCCAGGTCCCAGGGCTCCCCGTTGCCCAGATAATCATTGAGCACCAGGGGCTGGTACTGGGTCAGCACCCCCACCGTATCGATGCCAGAGTTGACGCAGTTGGACAGGGGAAAATCAATGATGCGGTATTTGCCGCCAAAAGGAACCGCCGGCTTGGCCAGGTTCCGGGTCAGGGCGTAGAGGCGGCTTCCTTGCCCTCCGGCCAGCAGCATGGCGATCCATTCTTTTTTGCGAAACATGTTGAAACCTCCCCGAGCGATATTGGGATATACATAAAACAAATCCAGGCAGCCGGTTGTTCTCCTTTGCCGGATTGTGGCGAACTTACAGGTTCTCCTCCCGGTCCGGCTTGCGGGCCCGCCGGGCGGCGCGGGGTTTGCGGGGGCTCTCCGCCGCCAGATACAGGGTGGACATCGGCGGGATCGTCAGCTCCACTGATTGATCAAACCCGTGCATGGGGACCTTCTCACAAGGGTAAAGGGGCGGATGGACAACGCCGGTCCCTCCATAGAAGAACTCGTCGGAGTGGAACACCACCCGGTAGCCCTTGGCATCTGGGACACCGATCCGGTACTTCTCCCGCAGAACCGGGGCAAAGTTGCACAGGCAGATCAGTTCCTTCCCCTTTCGGTCGATGCGCCGGAAGACGATGATGTTCTGGGCGTTATCGTCATTGGCGATCCACTGGAACCCCTCCCAGCTGTCATCCACCTGCCAGAGGGCGGCATTCTTTTGATAGAACCGGTTCAGGTCCCGCACATACCGCTGCAATTCCTGGTGGCGCGGGTAGGAGAGCAGGAGCCAATCCAATTCCTTTTTATAATCCCACTCGATGAACTGGCCGAACTCGCTGCCCATAAATAGGAGCTTTTTGCCTGGGTGAGCCATCATATACCCAAGAAAAGCCCGCACCCCGGCGAATTTTTGATCGTATGCCCCCGGCATCCGGCCGATGAGGGAGCCCTTTCCATGGACCACCTCGTCATGGGAGATAGGCAATATGTAGTTTTCACTGAAGGCGTACATCAGGCTGAAGGTTAGCTTGTCGTGGCACCCCGCCCGGAACAAGGGATCGGTGGAAAGGTAGGAGAGGATGTCGTTCATCCACCCCATATTCCACTTGAGGGTGAAGCCAAGGCCCCCGTCGTAGGGCGGCTTGGTGACCAGCGGCCAGGTGGTGGATTCCTCGGCGATGGTGAGGACATCCGGATGGGCGGAGAGCACCGCGGTGTTCATCCCCCGCAGAAGGGCCACCGCCTCCAGGTTTTCCCTGCCTCCGTGGATGTTGGGGGTCCACTCCTGCCGGCCATAGTCCAGATAGAGCATCGACGCCACCGCATCCACCCGCAGGCCGTCCACGTGGTACTCCTCCACCCAGAACATCGCCGAGGAGATGAGGAAGCTTACCACCTCCCTGCGGCCGTAGTCAAACACCCGGGTCCCCCAGCCAGCGTGCTCCTGCTTTTTGGGGTGCCTGTATTCATAGCAGCACTCCCCGTCGAATTCATAGAGGCCGCAGCCGTCTTTGGGGAAGTGGGCGGGAACCCAATCCAGAATCACCCCCAGCCCAGCCTGATGGCATTTATCCACAAAGGCTTTAAACTGCGCCGGGGTGCCATAGCGGGAGGTGGGGGCAAAATATCCAGTCACCTGGTACCCCCAGGAGCCGTCATAGGGGTACTCGGTCACCGGCATCAGTTCCAAGTGGGTGTACCCCATCCCCTTGGCGTAGGGGATCAGCTCCTGGGCCAGCTTTTCGTAATCAAAGGGCTCCCCGTCGGGGTAGCGCCGCCAGGAGCCCAAATGCACCTCATAGATGTTGAGGGGGCTGTGGAGATGATCCTTTTCCCGCCGTGCGGCCAGCCACTTCTCATCCTTCCAGGCATACCCCTCCAGGTCGTAGAACCGGGAAGCGGTGCCAGGCGCGGTCTCGCTGTGGAAGGCGTAGGGGTCCGCCTTCAAAAACTCCCGCCCGTCAGCGGCAGTGATGGCGTATTTATATAAGGCAAAGGGCTCTACGCCGGAGACATACCCTTCCCAAACGCCCCCTTCCCCCACTGGGGACAAGGGGTGCTTGTGGGAATCCCAGCTGTTGAAATCCCCCACCACCGAAACCTGTTGAGCATGGGGGGCCCACACCCGGAACATCGCCCCCTTTCCCCTTCCCCGGCGGGCGGGGTGGGCGCCCAGATACTCCCAGGCGCGGCAGTTGCTTCCCCCGTGAAAATCTGAAAGAGCCTGCCGTTCTTTTTTGCTCCTTGGAGCCATCGCGGCACCTCCTTTTCCTCTTTTTTTAATCATACCAGCTTTTTCCTATTTTTTCAAGAAACACCCATGCAAACATACAGAAAATATAGAGAAAAATTCCATAAAATTTAGTAATATTTACAAATTCTTGACCGTTCCCTTCATTCATCAGCGATTATTATACCTGCCTTCCCATGTCGAAACCACCCACACCCTGCCTAGTATCCCGCCGCTCTTTTTTCTTATTGAAAAAGGCGATGGCTCGGCCCGCAGAATAGATATTTTTTATTTGCTTTTTCCCACTCCCCAACCGTAAACTAATCTTGTTGGCTTATGCCGAAAACCGCCTTTTGGGGGCGGTTTTTCATGGAATTACGATAGAATGGATGGGATACAAGATGGAACTAAAAAAAGAGCTGCCCGAAATCTTTGAAGAATTCGCCGAGGCACGGCGCAACTCCTTCATTAGCGCCAAGAAAGTCAAGGACAACAACATACCGATGATCGGCACCTTCTGTACCTATTTCCCTCAGGAGCTGGCCATCGCCATGGGAGCCATTACCGTCAGCCTCTGCTCCACCAGCGATGAGACCATTCCCGACGCGGAGAAAGACCTGCCCCGCAACCTCTGTCCGCTGATCAAATCCAGCTACGGGTTTGCCAAGACCGACAAATGCCCCTACTTCTACTTCTCCGACCTGATCGTGGGCGAAACCACCTGCGACGGCAAAAAGAAGATGTACGAATACCTGGGCCAGTTTAAAAACGTCCATGTGATGAACCTGCCCAACACCCAGAGCGAGGATTCCCTGGTTCTGTGGAAAAAGGAGATCATCCGCCTCAAGGAGGCACTGGAGGCCCAGTTCGGCGTCACCATCACCGAGGACGACATCCGCGCCGCCATCCGCTCCCGCAACGATGTGCGCCGCGCCATGAAGCGGTTTTACTCCCTGTCCAAGCTGGACCCAGTGCCCATGACCGGCGTGGACCAGTACAAGGTCCTGTACGGTTCCACCTTCCGGATGGACCAGCGGATCAAGGAAAACAAGCTGGCCAGCGATATCGATGACATCATCGCTAAGATCATGACAGAGTACGAGACCAACAAGCTGCCCAAGAAGCCCCGTATCCTGGTCACCGGCTGCCCCTTGGGCGGCGTCATGGAAAAGATTGTCGGCGCCATTGAGCAGAACGGGGCCTATGTGGTCTGCTATGAGAACTGCGGCGGCGCCAAAGCGGTGGAAGACCTGGTGGACGAGGAGAACCCCGATGTCTACGACGCCCTGGCCCGCAAATACCTGAACATCGGCTGTTCCTGCATGAGCCCAAACCCCAATCGCATCCTGCTGATGGACCGGCTCATCGACGAATATAAGGTGGATGCGGTGGTGGAGGTCATCCTCCAGGCCTGCCACACCTACAATGTGGAGACTCTGTCCATCAAACGGTTTGTCAACCAGGAAAAGGGCATCCCCTACATGAGCGTAGAGACTGACTTTTCCACCTCTGATGCTGGCCAGCTGAACACCCGTCTTGCCGCCTTCATCGAAATGCTGTAAGGGGTGCGCCATGCTGACATTGGGAATTGATTCCGGCTCCACCACCACCAAAGGAGCCCTCTTTGACGGAACTCAGGTTGTGAGGACCGCCATCCTGCCCACCTCCGCCAACCCGCGGGAGAGTATCCTCGCCCTGTATCACCAGCTCCACTCCCCAGAGGTGACTTTCACCGTCTCCACCGGCTATGGCCGGGATCTGTTGGAGGAGGCTGACCAAAAGGTCACCGAGATCACCTGCCACGCCCGGGGGGCCGCCTATCTCAACCCCGCCACCCGGGTGGTGGTGGACATCGGCGGCCAGGACAGCAAGGTGATCCTCCTGGACAACGGCCTCAACGTGGTGGACTTTTTGATGAATGACAAATGCGCCGCCGGCACTGGCCGGTTTATTGAGGTGATGATGCGGATCTTGGAGGAAGACCTTGCTTCCATCGACGAGTTTGTGGTGGGCAAACACCCGGTCAACATCTCCAGCATGTGCACCGTCTTCGCCGAGAGCGAGATTGTCAGCCTGCTGGCCACCGGAGCTGACCGGGGAGATGTGGCCTTGGGGGTCATCCAATCCATCTGCCGCCGGACCGCCGTCTTCGCCCAGAAGCTCTCCCTCCAGGAGGAGGTCTTTTTCAGCGGGGGGCTGGCCAATTTTGAGAGCTTCCGCTCCACCCTCCAATCCTTCTTGGGCCTGAAGGTAAACACCCACCCCTTGTCCCAATATGCAGGGGCCATCGGGGCCAGTGTTGTCGCCTACAACAAAGCAAAACGGCTGCAACGGGTGTAAGGTATACCACTTACAACTCCAAAAATCCCCTTGGGGGCGCTAATCCAGGCACTCCAAGGGGATTTTTCTTTTGCTTTTGCAGGCGCCGCCTTTATCCCCCTGGCGGCGGCCGAATTTCATTTTCTGCCGGGTTCTTCTATTGGCTGCATCTGTCTTGGTGAAGATCCAGCGCCGCGCCCACAAACCCACAGAACAGCGGGTGGGGCCGGTTGGGACGGGATTTAAACTCCGGGTGGAACTGGACCCCTACATACCACCGGTGGGTGGGGATTTCCACAATTTCCACCAATTTGCCATCGGGGGAAAGTCCTGTCAGCGCCATCCCTGCGGCGGTGATCTCCTCCCGGAACTGGTTATTGAACTCATACCGGTGGCGGTGCCGCTCACTGATAGAGGGCTGGCCGTAGAGGCGGCGGGCCAAGCTCCCCTCCCGGAGTACACATGGGTACCTTCCCAGCCGCATCGTACCGCCCTTTTCGGTGATCTCCCGCTGCTCGTCCATCAGGTGGATGACCGGGTGGGTGGTCTTCTCGTCAAATTCATAGGAATCGGCGTCGGCGTAGCCCAATACGTTGCGGGCAAATTCCACCACCGCCATCTGCATCCCCAGGCAGATGCCCAAATAGGGGATGTCCTTCTCACGGGCGTAGCGGGCGGCCTCCAATTTGCCCTGGATGCCCCGGTTCCCGAATCCGCCGGGCACCAGGATGCCGTCGCACTCCCCAAGAACGGCCGCGGCGTTTTCCCGGGTGACCTCCTCTGCGTTGATCAGCCGGATATCCACCGCCCCATCCTGAGCGGCCCCGGCGTGTTTCAGCGCTTCAAGAATGGAGAGGTAGGCATCGGGCAGGGCCACATATTTGCCCACCACCCCGATGACCGCCTTGTGGGAAGGGTGCTTCATCCGCTCCACCATAGCCTTCCATTCCCGGAGACCCGGCTGTTGATCCGGTAGGCCCAGATGGTGGCAGACTGCCGCGGCCAGCCCCTCCCGTTCCAGCATCAGCGGGGCTTCATATAAGGTGGACAAGGTCAGGTTTTGAATGATGTCTTCTGGCCGGGTGGAACAGAATAAAGCCAGCTTCTCCCGCATTTCCCGGGGAATCTCATACTCGGTGCGGCAGACAATCACTCCCGGCTGAATGCCCAGGGATAGGAGCTCCTTCACCGAGTGCTGGGTAGGCTTGGATTTTAATTCATTGGAGCCGGCGATAAAGGGGATGAGGGTCACATGGATGAACAAGGCGTTCCCACGGCCCACCTCGTTGCCCACCTGGCGGATGGCCTCCAGGAAGGGGAGGCTTTCAATATCCCCCACTGTGCCGCCAATTTCTGTGATGACGATGTCGGCTTCGCCGCTGTTGCCCACCCGGTAGATCCGGTCCTTGATCTCGTTGGTGATGTGGGGGATCACCTGGACTGTTCCGCCCAGGTAGTCCCCCCGGCGCTCCTTCTGGATCACCGTCCAATAGATTTTACCAGTGGTCACGTTGGAATCCACCGAGAGGTTCTCGTCGATGAACCGCTCGTAGTGGCCCAAATCCAGGTCGGTTTCAGCGCCATCCTCGGTGACAAATACCTCCCCGTGCTGGTAGGGGCTCATGGTGCCGGGGTCCACGTTGATGTACGGGTCAAATTTTTGGATGGTCACCCGGTAGCCCCGCTCCTTGAGCAGCCGCCCCAAGGACGCTGCCGTGATGCCCTTCCCCAGGCCGGATACCACACCGCCGGTGACAAAGATGTATTTTACTGACATACGCGAATCCCCCTTTTCTTCTTTCACCCACACCCTGAAAAAATGGGAAACCGCCCCGTCCCCATCCAAATTTGCGGATGGGAAACGCAGGGCGGTGTTTTCAAAGTGCAAGCGTTTCAGCCTTCAGTTTACATTCCCCTTGGGGAAATGGTTTTTTACAAGGTTTTATTTTACATTTTTTTGCACTCTGGGTCAAGCAAAACCTGCAATTTTTCTTTATATTTCCCAAATTATCAGTAAATACCCCTCGGTTTTTGCAACAGATGGCGGTTCGGCATGAGAAAAACCAAGGACAATACCATTTCCCTGTAGAAAAGGGGCACTGGGGGGCGCCGTTCTTCTCTCGGGGCACCCTTTCCCCATTGTATCTGCACACAAAAAAGCAGCCGCCCCAATGGGGCGGCTGCTTTTCATGCAGTCAGCTTTGAAACGGCTTATTATTCTACATCGTAGAGTTTGGCAAGCCGCAGCAGGTGTTTATAACGATCCTCGGCAACGGTTTCCGCCTTGTCGAACAGAACGTCTGCACGATCGGGATAAGCGCGAACCAGCGAGCTGTACCGGACCTCATTGGAGATGAAGTCTTTGTAGCTGGCGGTAGGAGCCTTGGAATCCAGCTGGAAGGGGTTCTTGCCCTCCAGTTTCAGGCGGGGATCGAAGCGGAACATATTCCAGTAACCAGCCTCAACAGCCCGTTTGATCTCAGTCTGGGCGATGGTCATGCCGCCCTTGATGCCGTGGTTGATGCAGGGAGCGTAACCAATGATCAGGGAAGGACCATGGTAGCTCTCCGCCTCGGTGATAGCCTTGATGCACTGGTTGTAATCAGCGCCCATAGCCACCTGGGCAACATAGACGTAGCCGTAGCTCATGGCAATGGCAGCCAGGTCTTTGTTCTTGACCTCTTTACCATTGGCAGCGAACTGGGCAACAGCACCCACAGGGGTGGCCTTGGAAGACTGGCCGCCGGTGTTGGAGTACACCTCGGTGTCGAAGACAAAGACGTTGACATCCTCGCCAGAAGCCAGGACATGGTCCAGGCCGCCGAAGCCGATGTCATATGCCCAGCCGTCGCCGCCGAAGATCCAGACGGATTTCTTGGAGAGGAACTCCGCGTTGTCCAGGACATACTGGCAATCCTCACAGATGGGCTCGTGTTTCAGCAGGGGCAGCAGTTTGGCGACAGCGGCTTTGTTGGCAACGCCGTCTTCCAAAGTGGCCAGGAACTCTTCGCAAGCCTCTTTCTTGCCAGGGGTCTGGGTCTTGCCGGCGATGACCTTGACTCTCTCGATCAGGCTGTCGCGCATGTTCTTCTGAGCCAGGTAAATGCCGTAGCCGTACTCCGCATTGTCCTCAAACAGGCTGTTGCCCCAAGCGGGACCGTGGCCGTCTTTGTTGACGGTGTAGGGAGTAGAGGGAGCAGAACCGCCCCAGATGGAAGAACAACCGGTGGCGTTGGCAATGTACATCCGATCGCCGTACAGCTGGGTGACCAGTTTGGCGTAAGGAGTCTCGCCGCAGCCTGCGCAGGCACCGGAGAACTCAAGCAGAGGCTGCTTGAACTGGCTGCCTTTGACGGTGGTCTCTTTGAACTTGGCAAGAACTTCGGGCTTCACATCCAGGGACTGGCCGTAAGCGGAAACTTCCTGCTGGTCCAGCTGAGAGTCGAGGCTCTGCATGGTGAGGGCCTTGGCGCCCTTCTTGCCGGGGCAGACGTTGGCGCAGGAGCCGCAGCCAGTGCAGTCCAGAACCGAAACAGTCATGGCGAACTTGTAGCCGGGCATACCGGTCATGTCCGCAGTCTTGGTGCCGGCAGGGGCATTAGCGGCCTCCTCCTCGGTCATAGCAAAGGGACGGATGACGGCGTGGGGGCAGACATAGGAGCAGAAGTTGCACTGGATGCAGTTTTCGGGGTTCCAGACAGGGACATCCACAGCGATGCCGCGTTTCTCGTAAGCGGAGGACCCCACAGGGAAGGTGCCGTCCACCATGCCCATGAAGGTGGAAACAGGCAGCTTGTCGCCCTGCTGTGCGTTGACAGGGGTCTGGATGTTGTTGACGTAGTCCACCAGGTCTTTGCGGGAACCGGTGGCAACGGGATGCACGATGGCGCCGGAAGCCTGTTTCCAGGACTCGGGGATCTTGATCTCCTTCACGTCGGTGACACCGCGGTCGATGGCGGCATGGTTCATAGCGACAACTTTTTCGCCCTTCTTGCCGTAGGAAGCGGTGGCTGCATCCTTCATATACTTGACAGCATCCTCAATGGGGATGATGTTGGCCAATTTGAAGAAAGCGGATTGCAGAATGGTGTTGATGCGGCTGCCCAGGCCGATCTCCTTACCGATGGAAATACCGTCGATGGTGTAGAACTTGATGTCGTTCTCCGCCATAAAGCGTTTCACATCGCCGGGCAGTCTCTTCTCGATCTCATCCATATCCCAGCCGCAGTTCAAGAGGAAGGTGCCGCCCTTTTTCAGGTCGGAAACCATGTCGTACTTGTCGATGTAGGAGGGGTTGTGGCAAGCGACAAAATCAGCCTTGCTCACCAAATAGGTGGACTTGATGGGCTGTTTGCCGAAGCGCAGGTGGGAGACGGTTACACCGCCGGATTTTTTGGAGTCATAGGAGAAGTAAGCCTGCGCATACATATCGGTGTGGTCGCCAATGATCTTGATGGAGTTCTTGTTGGCGCCGACGGTACCATCGGAGCCCAGGCCCCAGAATTTGCAGCTGGTGGTGCCTTCGGGGGTAGTGTCAGGCATTTTTACCTCATCCAGGGACAGGTGGGTCACATCGTCCACAATGCCGATGGTGAAGCGCTTCTTGGCATCGGCCTTTTTGGCGTTCTCATACACAGCGGCGATCTGGCCGGGGGTAGTGTCCTTGGAGCCCAGACCGTAGCGGCCGGAGTACACAGGGGTGTTGTGGAACTTGGAATCCCGCAGGGCCAGGACGACATCCAGGTACAGGGGTTCGCCCAGGGAGCCAGGCTCTTTGGTCCGATCCAGAACGGAGATGGTCTTGGCAGTCTCGGGGATGGCGGCGATCAGGTGCTCAGCGCTGAAGGGACGGTACAGGCGTACCTTCACCAGGCCAACTTTGGCGCCAGCGGCGTTCATATGGTCGACGGTCTCCTCGATGGTGTCGCACACCGAGCCCATGGCGACGATGACATGCTCGGCATCGGGGGCGCCGTGGTAGTTGAACAGGCCGTAGTTGGTGCCCAGTTTGGCGTTGATCTTGCCCATGTACTCCTCAACAATGGCGGGAACCGCATCGTAAGCGGAGTTGCAGGCTTCTCTGGCCTGGAAGAAGATGTCCGGGTTCTGAGCGGTGCCGCGCAGGGTGGGACGCTCAGGATTCAGGCAGCTCTTGCGGTAAGCGTTGACCGCATCCATGTCCAGCATCTCTTTGAGGTCTTCGTAGTCCCACATCTCGATCTTCTGGATCTCGTGGGAGGTGCGGAAGCCGTCGAAGAAGTGCAGGAAGGGCACTCTGCCTTTGATGGCGGCCAAGTGAGCGACAGCGCCCAGGTCCATGACCTCCTGCACGCCGCCGGAAGCGAGCATTGCAAAGCCGGTCTGACGGCAGGCGTAGATGTCGGAGTGGTCGCCGAAGATGGACAGCGCGTGGGAAGCGATGGCGCGGGCGGACACGTGGATTACTGCGGGCAGCTGCTCGCCAGCAATTTTATACATATTGGGGATCATGAGGAGAAGGCCCTGGGAAGCGGTGAAGGTGGTGGTCAGGGCGCCGCCTGCCAAAGAACCGTGCACGGTTCCGGCTGCGCCGGCCTCAGACTGCATCTCCACGATTTTGACCTTCTGGCCAAAGACGTTTTTACGGCCGTCTGCAGACCATTTGTCGGATACTTCCGCCATGACGGAAGACGGCGTAATGGGGTAGATGGCAGCAAGGTCTGTAAACGCATACGCTACATGTGCAGCGGCGTTGTTGCCATCCATGGTCTTCATTTTTCTTGCCATGTTTTTTGTTCCTCCCTTTGGATTTTTGGGCGTTCCCGCAAATTCGGGACATGCCATTCTTTGGATACTTACCCATATAGATTCTATCATTTCTCCCCTCTAATGTAAAGAGAACAGAGGGTCTTTTGGTCGATTGAAAGCCAATTTTGAAAAATATTTATCACCCTTCCCCGCCAGCCCCGCTGCCCCTATGCGGCAAATTGACAGTGCCGGGTAAACCATGTATAATTTGGTAGGAAAGCGGTTTTCCGCAAATATCAGTCTTAATAGGTTAAGGAGATGCTTTATGGACCCCGACGGTACTATTGCCCCGCTTCTATTGACCCTTTTCATCTTAGTGGCGGCCAGCGCCTTTTTTTCCATGTGCGAATCCGCCATGGTCACCCTCAGCGACAGCCGGCTCAAACGCCTGGTGGAGGACGGCGACAACCGGGCGCGCAAACTCCTGGATAAGCTGGACCACCCCTCCCGGTTTTTGGCCACCGTACAGGCCGGCGTCACCCTGTGCGGCCTCTTTGCTGCCGGCCTGGTGTGCGACCGGTTCGCCGGTGTGGCGGTCAATGCTTTGGCTGGCCACGGCATAGCCAGCCCCTGGCTCCACCCCCTCGCTGTCTTTTTAATCACATTGGTTCTCGCCTTTGTGCTGTTGGTGTTCGGCAAACTGCTGCCCAAGCGGCTGGCCGCTTCCCGGCCGGAGAAGATCTCCTTCTCCCTTATTGGCCCTTACGGCTTCTTTGCCGCCCTGCTACTGCCCTTTGTGGCTGCGGCAGAAGGCTTCGCCGGCCTGCTGCTGCGGATGTTGGGCCACAGCCCCGATGAGGAACCAGAGGAGGTCACCGAGGAAGAAATCCGCATGATGGTGGATGTGGGCGAGGAAAAAGGCGTCATCGAACAAAGCGAGAAGGACATGATCAACAACATCTTCGAGTTTGACGACCGCTCGGTGGCAGCCGTGATGACCCACCGGACCGAGACCACCGCTGTGGAAGCCACCGCCTCCCTGGAGGAGATCGTCCAGGTGGCCATGGAAACCGGTTATTCCCGCATACCGGTGTATGAGGACGACCTGGACAACATCATCGGCATCATCTATGCCAAGGACCTTTTGCAGTTTATCGGCAGCGAACGGGAGTTTAACATCCACAACTGCATGCGCCCGCCCCTTTTCATCCCTGAATCCACCCGCTGCACCGAGCTGTTTAAAGAGCTGAAAAGCCGCAAGCTGCAAATGGCAGTGATTGTAGATGAATACGGCGGCACTTACGGTATTGTCACCATGGAGGACTTGCTGGAATCCATCGTGGGCAATATCCAGGATGAATACGACAACGAAGCGGAGGAGATCTCCGTCCAACCGGACGGCGCCGTGACTTTTGATGGTTCAGTGTCCCTGGACGAGGTGGAGCGGCAGCTGGGCATCGAATTTGAAGACGACGTGGACTCGGAGACTCTGAGCGGCGTCCTCACTGACAAGCTGGGGCGCATCCCCAAAGCGGGGGAACACCCCCAGGTTACCATTCAAAACACCCTTTTCACCGTGGTGGAAATGGATGGCCGCCGGATCTCGAAAATCCGCGCTGAAACCCTGCCCGACGACGGGCAGGATGAACCGGTATAAAAGAGCGAAAACGCAGTTTGCCCTGTGGTCAAACTGCCGGAAAGGAATCTCACCGACTATGAACCCTTTGACCCGCCTGTTTTCCATTGTCTTCACCGTCGCCTGGTTGATTGTCTGCTTCGGTGCGGCCATCTTCCTGGGGAAGCTGCTCCCCGGGTATGTGGGCTTTTTCGCCAGCATCATCCTGTGGGCAGTGTTGTTTGCCACCCCGTTTTATATCCTCCGCCGCCGGACAGATGCCCGGGCCAAGGAGACCCCTTTGGTGGAATACATCGCATCCAAACTCCCCAAGCGCCCGCCGGACCACATCCTGATCCAGGAGAAAAATGTGATGATCGATCAGGTGGGCCTGGTGTTTGAAACTGCCGGTTATGAAAACCTCAACCGGGACCAGTGCCGGGATCTGGCGCTGAAGCTGTTCGAACGGCTGGGGGAGCAGTATGAGACCTTCGCCCTCTTCTTCAGCGAAGAGGATGGCCTCAACTACCGCCCTGTGGTTCGGGGCGAAGTAGAAGCCGATGGGCAAGGGGTGTTCCGGGCGTATTTAGTCCGTCACAAGAGCGTGATGGATTAACCGTTTTCCATTTTTTCCCGGCCCATGGGGGAAAAATCTGGTGGGGTGCAAGTTTTCCCCGCTTTTCAGGCACTGAAAAACAAAGGGGGGAGGGTACGCCCTCCCCTCTTTTTTCGCAGATAGAACCAAGTATACACCTTGAAAGGAGTGTTTGTATGAAAAAGGCGCTGATTTTGTTGACCGCAGCCGCGTTGCTGCTCACCGCCTGCGCAGGCAGTGGGAACCCCTCCAGTGAAGGTTCTTCCCAGCAGTCCAGCCAGTCCTCCCCTGAAGCCGCTCCTGTCACCGCCGAGGAGCTGATCGAACCCGCTATGGAAGCCTATACCTGGTGCATGGTCTACAGCCTCCCCTGCGACCCCAACGACGCCGTTTCCCTGGATGGATGGCCCGCCTACCGGGTCACCGACCCCCGCTTCCCCGACTACGATTCCCTATATCGTTATCTGACCGGAATTTTCTCCCAGGAGATGGTGGACAACACCCTCCTCTCCGGGGGGAATTATGTGAATGTGGACGGCGCCCTCTACAGCCATGACGGAGCGCGGGGCTCCAACATCTTTGTCGGCGGGGTGACCTATGCCATGGGTGAGGAAACCGACACCCGCCGGGAGATCATCGCTTCGGTGGAGTACCTGGTGGACCCTGCCGCCGAGACACCTGAGGTGGAAAAGGTCGAGGAATACACCTTTGTCCAGGAAAAAATCGATGGGAAATGGCTCTTCACCCAGTTCCCTTACTTTTATTAACCCCGTAGGAGGGTACCCGCTGTGAAACGCCTTCTCCCCTTTCTTTTCGCCCTCCTGTTTCTGTTGCCAGGCTGTAACCCAACCCCAAAGACGCCGGAGGAGCTGGTCGCCCCTGCCATGGAGGCTTATGGATGGTTTGTCACCGGCGGCCTCCATTACCAGGCGGAGGAAGTCTGGGTCGAGGGAGATAGCTCCCCCTGGCACCAGGTAGACGACTCCCGCTTCCCCGACTACCAATCCTTCTACCGCTATCTCACCGGCATCTTCCCCCAGGAGATGGTGGACGGCACCCTTCTGGCCGGGGGCAACTACCGGGAACTGGATGGCAAACTGTATACCCGGGGCAATATCCGGGAGAAAAACCGCTTCATTGGCGGCGCCGATTACGCCCTGGTTTCCGAAACCGATTCCCGCCGGGAGATCATGGCCACTGCCTATTTTGTCAAGGGTGCCCAGGAATACCTTTTCGTCCAGGAGAAGGTCGACGGCAAGTGGCTCTTTACCCAGTTCCCTTACTTCTATTAGGGCGGGCAACATCACTTCAAAACAAAGGAGATCCCTGTGAAAAAATTACTGATTAGCCTCCTTGCGGCGGCGGCCTTATCTGCATTTTTAGGCGGATGCCGCTCCACTCCCCCTGCGGAGGAGAACCTTCCTTCCAGCCAAGGCTCCTCCCAATCCCTGTCATCCCAGCCGGAGGGGGCCTCCAGCCCAATGGAGGACTTCTTATCCTCTACTCCGTCTCAAACGGGCGGCAGCTATGCCGCCCAACCGGCCCCAGAATCCACCCCTCCCGCTGTACCCCAGGAGAGCAGTTCCCAGGATGCGGAACAACAACCCAGCAGCAATTCTTCTGCCGGCAAGCCCCAGGAGGGTTCTTCTCCATCCTCCGCACCGGAAGAGGGGAGTTCCCTGATTGGAACCTACCTGCCCCAGGAGGACCTGGGTGCCATCCGTCTCACCCTGACCCTCCAAGAGGGGGATCAATACACGCTGAAGCTCTCCGCCTTCCTGCTGTCCGGCACAGTGAGCGGCAGCTACGCCGTCAACGGCAGCCAGGTCTCTTTGGCGGCGGAGGCGGTGAATCTGCCCGGCTACTCGGCGGAAAATGTGGGCAGCCTGGAAGTCACCCTCCAGGAAGACGGCTCTCTGTTCTACCCCTGCGGCGATTTTGTGGCCCAAGTGGGAATCACCCAGGAATCCATCACCTTTGTCAAGGAATAACTGCACATAAAAAGGGCCGGGGACTCGAGTCCCCGGCCCTTTTTATGCCTTATTTTTGGATTTTCTGGAACTCCACCAAATATCCATTGGGATCGTGGATGAAGAAGGAATACACCGGGAATACCGGGTGAAGCTGGGGAGCGCCCATGGTCTCCACCCCATGGCTGGTGATCCGCTGGTAATAGGCATCCACATCGGCATTGTCCGCACAGTTGTGGGACAGGCAGATGCTGCTGGCCAGCGGGCGGCCATCGTCGTATTGGCAGAACCCCCAGTAGCCGTAGCCGGTATCGATCAGCCGGGTGCTGCCCAGGTCTTTGGCTACTGTGAGGCCGATGACCTCGGTGTAGAACTTGGTGGTCTCCTCCAAATTGATGCAGGGCAAAAAGATGATGCTGGATTCAATCGCCATATGAAAACTCCTCTCCAGTTTGGAATTGATCTCATTATACCACAAATCCACACTGGGGAGAAAGATTCCGCCCATGTCCAGCCCGGTTTCTACACAACAAAAAAAGGAGAGGCAAAAGCCTCTCCTTTTCCATTTCTATTAAACAATGATTTTTTTCCACTTGCCGGAGTTGAAACGGAACAGAACCAAGGTAGAACGGATCAGCTGGTCCACAGCGATGGCCACCCAGGCACCCAGTAGGCCCATATTCATCGAGTTGATGAGGAAGATGGCCAGCAAAGGGCGGACGACCAAAACGGTGAGGAAGGTGATGTAAGCGGTGGCACGGGTATCGCCGGCGCCGCGCAGCGCACCTGCCAGGATGAACTGGCTGGACTGGAGCGGCTGGGTAATGGCCACGATCATCAGCATCTTGGCGCCTTCCGCCACGATCATCGGGTCGTCGTTGTACAACGCCACGATGGGACCGCCAAAGAAGAAGAAGACCACACCCAGGAACAGGGAGACCATCATGCCGAGGCGCCTTGCCCGGTGGCAATATGCCTGCGCCAGGTCGGGGCGCTTTTTCCCCAAGCTTTGGCCCATCAGGCTGGTGGCAGAGGTGGCAAAGGCCTGGCCATTCATAAACGACAGCGCTTGGATATTCATGCACACCTGATGGGTGGCGAAAGCCACAGTTCCCAAACCAGCCACGGTCTTGGAGAAGATGATCATACCGGCCCGCATCAAAAGCTGTTCAATCATGGCGGGGATACCAACGTTGACAATGCGTTTGATCATCGGCAGGTCGAACTTGAAGCTGTCACCCCGCTTGATCCGCAGGTAAGATTTAGGCCGCAGAATCATATACACAGCGATGCCGAAGGCCACAAACTGGCCCAGGATGGTGGCCAGCGAAGCGCCGACAACCTCCAGGCGGGGGAAGCCCAGGTTGCCGCCAATGAGCAGGTAGTTGAAGATGACGTTGACCACATTGGCGATGATGTTGTAAATCATGGCAATACGGCTGTTGCCGATGCCACGCATGGTGGCGGTGACAACGCTGGTCAGTGCCACGGCGGGGATGCCGATCATCTGAATGCGCAGGTACTGGGTGCCGCCGATGAGGGTGGCCTCCTCGGTGGAGCCCATAAACTGGATCAATTGAGGCGCAAAGATGTAGCCTACCACCGCTGCAATGGTGGAAAGTATGAGGGAGAGCACCAGAGCCTGGCGCAGGATCACGTTGGCATTCTCCTGATCGCCGGCGCCCTTAAACCGGGCAACCATAGCGGTGGCTCCCACGTTCAGAGCCATGAACATGGTCATGACAAGGAATTTAGGCTGGGTGGAAAGGCCGACACTGGTCAATGCCCAGGCGCCCAACTGGCCCACCATCATCAGGTCGACCATCGAAGCGAGCTGTGTCAAAAGCAGCTCGACGCAGGAGGGCCATGCGATTTGAATGACATCGTTGTACAGCTGGCGGGAGGTGTATCCCTCAGGGATTGCCTTGGTCACCCGTTCGTGGTGAATGGGATGATCCGGATCGGCAAGCGCCCTCTCCCGTTCCAGCTCCGCCTCGGTAGGCGTGCTGACTTGTTTATTTTCTTCCATGCACACTGGGCGGACTCCCGCCCATGATCACTCCTTTTCCCTAGATTGAAAAGAAACCGGCAATTCCCCTAGAAGCCGGCCATAAAACTGCTCTCACTTTTCTTTTTTATCTTAACACAATTAAGTAACAAAATATATAGACATTATTTACAAATAGCCGAAACAGTTAATTGGGTGAATTTTCCCGCTGTAAAGATTGTTAAAAAAATACTGGGCATAGTTGTAGAAAATTCAATTGCTATTTTAGGGAATATACACTATAATCAAGGTGCAATCTGCGGCAGTCCTGTCCAGGGGCCCATTCCATCCAGGGAGTGCCCTCACCCACCCACACATACATAAATTTTTTCTCTTTCCCCGTTCATCCGGCCAAAGATGCAACAAAACGGCTATTCTATGCCACTATATCCATAACAATTGAGAAACTTGTTTTTTTAAGGAGGTTTCTATGAAACGATCCATCGCGCAGAAAGCGCTCGCCCTCGTGCTGTCCGCCATGCTCTTGCTGGCTCCGCTCTCCGGCTGCCAAGGGCGGGATGACCCGTCGGAACCCTCGTCTTCTTCCCAGAGCTCCAGTGAGGAGCCGTCCTCCAGCAGCGAGGAGCTGGAGGAAAGCAGCTCCCAGGAGGAAAGCAGCAGCTCCTCGAAAGCGGAGCCTTCCTCTGTCCCTCCGGTCACCTCATCCTCGTCTTCTTCCCCCGCATCCAGCTCCACCCCTGCCCCGGCGGCTTCCACTGTCAAGCCCTTCGCCATCCCCGCTGGATCGGTGACCAAGGTAGTAGTCTCAAATGGCGGCCACGAGACCTATGACGACGTGATCACCGTCACCGGGCAGGAGGACATTACTGCCCTGGTGCAGCTGTTCAACGGCTTTGCCGACAGCGTCCAGAAGGAACGCATCAATCCCCCCACCGGCGGCCTGATAAGCAAAGTGGACTTCTATTACAGCGACGGCTCGGTGGCTTCTTATGGTTATCACTGCAGCCCCGCCCAAAGCAGCTTTTACTTCTCCACCGGCGGCCAGTCCTCCCAGTACACCACCAACAGCCCGGCCGGGA
This sequence comes from uncultured Merdimmobilis sp., assembly GCF_902471145.1. NCBI lineage: Bacteria > Bacillati > Bacillota > Clostridia > Eubacteriales > Oscillospiraceae > Merdimmobilis > uncultured Merdimmobilis sp. The sequence goes on along the minus strand of NZ_CABRJC010000002.1, from coordinate 82,630 downwards.
TGCTGGTCAACGAAATCCCGGAGAAGATGCTGAAAAAATACCCCACCAACTCCTCTTACTTCAACTATAACGGGCCGGCCAAAGGCTGGATTTTGGACAATCAGAACATGCTCTACTTCCCCCTGACCCAGGGGGAGACCAGCCAGATCCTGGCGGCCATGCGCAACTTTGGCACGGTAACGGTCAGTGAGGTGGACCCTGGACCGGAAGGCTGGTCCAGCACCATCCGCATCGCCCGGCAGAATGCCACCGAAGATATTTACGACTATGAGTGCCACAGCACCGGCATCGCTGTAGATGGCGGCAAGTTCTTCCTGGTGGACACCGGCCGTCTCAATGCCCTCTACTCCCTGCGGGATTCGCTGATAAACCGGACTACTGGCATCCCCCAGTGGCTGGTGGTGATGAACGCCTCCCGGGCCACCAACATGCAGATTACCGCGGGCGGCAAGGTGTACTCCACCGATTCCAGGGATATTATCGCCGACGTGGCTGCCCTGTTGAAGCAGCTCTCCTGCCACACTGGAACCTTGAAGAATCCCTCGGATGGCGATTTCTCCGGCATCTCTGCGGAGCTGCGGCGGATTGATCTGGATTTTGACACCGGTACCCGCTATACCATTACCTTCCATGAGAATGGGGAACTGGTCATCGCCGCCACTGGCATGGACTTTATGTGCGTGTACCAGGCGGTCAGCGGCCAATCCCTTTCGGCCCTGCAAAGCCGGGTGGACGCTTTAGCTGCCCAGGGGACTGCGGCCGCCTAACCCAGGCACCAAACCCTCAAATCCTTCATAGTATGACACCGGGGCGGCGGCCTTGGGAGGATTGCTATGAAGGATTTTTGTTATATTGCCCTAGGGGATTCCATCGCCCTGGGGACCATCACCTATTGGAGCGGAACGGCCGGATACCCTGTCCGGATGCTTCCGGAACTGCGGCGGCGGTATGGGCGGATTGCCTTCCGAAATTTCGCCCGCAATGGCGACCGGGCGGAGGATCTGCTTCTGCGGTTAAAAACCAATATATCTCTGCGCCATTGGGTGCAGAACGCCGATTTGATCACTTTGTGCATCGGCGGCAACAATGTGATGGCCGCTGTCCAAATCCCCGGGTTTACCCGGGCCTATCTCCCTGGTTTGGAGGCTGGCACCCGCCGGTTTGAATGGGTCTATCCCCAGATCATCCGGGAGCTGCGGCGGCTGAACCCCCACTGCCGCCTGCTCTCCATGACGGTATACAACCCCTATTCCTGCCGGCGGGAACCCGCCTTATTCCGGTTGGCCCAGAAATATTTGGGCCGGATCAACCGGTGTATCCGGGCCCAGGAAGATGTCATCCTGGTAGATGCGGCCCAGCGGTTCTCCCTAGGACCTATCGAGAAGCTGTGCTGCCTCTACCCGCGGATGGGGGCCCTTTTCCGCAACCCACACCCCACCCCATGGGGACAACTCCAACTGGCCCAGCTGCACCTGTGGGCAATCCCGGTGCTGCCCTGCCTCACCGGCTCGGTGCCTCCAGAAGGGGAATGAGCTCCCCACCTTGCAACTGAGGATGCACTTTTTTCCAAAAAAGGGAATCGGAAACTGCCGATGCAGCTTCCGATTCCCTTTTGCTTTTTGTATCTTACATTCGGCTGCCTAGGCCAGGTTGGCCAGCCGGGCTTTATAAACCCGAATAAACAACAGGATGCTCACTGCCACCGACACCACTTCAGCGATGGGGAAGGCATACCACACCATCTCCAGCCCGAACAGGTTGGCCATCAAATAGGCCACCGGCAGGATGACAAACAGCTGCCGCAGCACCGAGATGAGCAAGCTGTTCACCCCGCGGCCAATGGCTTGGAACAGGGTGGAGAAGATAATGCTCACTGCGGCGAAGACGAAGCTAGTGCTGATGATCCGCAGGGCGGGGACTCCAATCCGCAGCATCTCCGCAGAGTCGTTGAAGATCCCCAGCAGCTGGGCGGGGAAGAACAGGAACAGAAGCATCCCCACCAAAAGGATGGTGGCGGCGATGAGGACGCCAATTTTCAAGGCATCGAGCAACCGTTTCTTGTTGCCCGCGCCGTAGTTAAAGCCCATAATCGGCATCAAGCCCTGGTTGAGGCCGAACACCGGCATAAAGACAAAGGACTGGAGCTTGTAGTACACCCCCAACACCGAGACAGCGATCTCAGAGAAGGTGATCAGGATGGCGTTGAGCCCCATGACCAGCACCGAGCCGATGGACTGCATGACGATGGAGGGCAGACCCACCGCATATATTTCCTGGATGACGGCTTTCTGTGGCCGGAAGCCCTTAATCTGGATGGTCACCGCATGGTTTTTGCGGAAGGCCACATATACACTGAATACCATAGCCAAAATCTGGCCAGCGACGGTGGCGACGGCCGCACCGGCCACCCCCATCTTGGGGAACCCAAAGTAGCCAAAGATAAAGATGGGGTCCAGGATAATATTGGTCACCGCACCCACCAGCTGGAACAACATGGGGTAAAACATGTTGCCAGTGGCCTGCAGAATCTTCTCAAAATTGATCTGCACAAAGCTGCCAAAGGAGAAGATGGTGACAATTGAAATGTACTGGGTTCCCATCTCGATGACCTGGGCGGTCTCGGTGAACGCTTCAAAGAAGGTGCGGCTGAAAAAGAGGCCGAACACGGCGAATACCAGCCAGCTGCAGATGCCAAGGAACGGGCCATGGCTGGCCGCGCTGTTGGCAGCTTCGTAGTTCTGCTCCCCCAGGCGGCGGGAGATCAGGGAATTGAGTCCCACACCGGTGCCCACTGCCACCGCGATAATCAGTGTCTGGATAGGGAAAGCCAAAGACACGGCGGTGAGTGCGTTGTCCCCCACCCGGGCTACGAAGATACTATCCACGATGTTGTACATCGCCTGGATGAGCATGGAGAACATGGCGGGCAGCGACATTGAAACGATCAGCGGGAAGATTGGGGCGGTGCCCATTTTGTTTTGTTTTGCATTTTCCATAGGGTTGTTCCTCCTGCGGGGTGATGTTCCCCTTGACCGGGCGGCGCAAGCTCCCGCCCAGTGAATCGCCCGCCCCCTCGACTGGCGGCGCAATTGGGGATCGTAATCCAAAACCGGCCGCGGCTGGGCCAGAAACATCCATGCGGTGCATGGCGGGGCGGAACTCGTCTTGGGCCCCGGCGCAAGCCCCCGGCAGCGAAAGACCCCCGCACTCCCGCGTGGATGGGATTCCATAGAACGGCGGGCTGGGCGAAGAGGTCCTTCCCTCCCCTTCCAATTCGCCATGGACAGACTACCACAAAAATGGCCATTCCATTGGTATATTTTACATAAAAAAATGAGAAAATACAAGGCACTACCAGTATTTTGGCCTTTTGGATAAAATGTATCCCCATTTCTGGCCAAGGTTCTGGCAATCTTTTTCCCTCTGTGCTGCCCCGTTAGGACAAAGGCCAGGGACCGGCAACATTCTCCATCGGGGGCCTAGACAAACCCTACCAAAATAGGGTATAATAATCACTGTAAAACCGTGTCAAAGAATCTGCAAGTCCCCTACTCCGCCCGCTGGAGCGGGGAAAAGCGGAACAACCATTCACCATCCCATGGCGGCAGGCCCGCCGGGGGATTTTTCCATGTTTTAAATTGCCGGCTGATCTCCGGCTTTTTCCAAGAATCGGGGCCTGTCCCCCACCTGGACAAGCCCCTGAAACACAAGGAGTTTTTTATGCTTGAAGTAAAAAATCTCACCTTCCACGTCACCGATGGCGGGGAAGCCACCATCCTGGATAACCTCAGCTTCACCGTGCCCAGCGGCCAGATCACAGTGATCACCGGCCCCAACGGCGGCGGAAAATCCACCTTGGCCAAATTGATCATGGGCATTGAGCGGCCCACCTCCGGCCAAATATTGCTGGACGGCCAGGATATCACCGGCCTTTCCATCACCGAGAGGGCCCGTCTGGGCATCGGTTACGCCTTTCAGCAGCCCCCCCGCTTTAAAGGGGTCACCGTCCGGCGGCTGTTGGAGATGGCCCACGGCAGCCCTCTTTCGGAGCCCGAATGCTGCAGCCTTCTCTCCCGGGTGGGGCTCTGTTCCCAGGAATATCTGAAACGGGAAGTAGATGCCTCCCTTTCCGGCGGCGAGCTCAAGCGGATTGAAATTGCCACCCTCATGGCCCGGGATGTGCGCCTGGCCATCTACGACGAGCCGGAAGCCGGCATCGACCTGTGGAGCTTCTCCATGTTGGTGGACAGCTTTGAAAGCTTCCGCACCAATCCCCAGCAGAGCAGCATCATCATCTCCCACCAGGAGCGGATCATCCGCCTGGCCGATGAGATCATCGTCATTGCCGGGGGAAGAATCTCTGCACAAGGCACCCAGGAGGAAATTCTCCCGCTTCTGCAGGGGGAAGTCCAAAACTGCGCCTGCATCCAAAGACAGGGGGGGAACGGCCAATGCTAACTATGATGCAAAACCTGCTGAAAACCATCGCCGACCTGCCGGAGCTCAACTATGGGGCCTACAACCTGCGGGCCAATGGCAAAGGGGTGCAGCAGCACTCCACCGACAACATCTCCATCACCTCTAAAATCGGCATTCCCGGTATTGACATCAAAGTCAAACCCGGCGCCAAAGGGGAGGTCGCTTACATCCCGGTGGTGGTCACCGAAAGCGGAGTCAACGACATGGTCTACAACGACTTTGAAATCGGGGAAAATGCCGACGTCACCATCATCGCCGGCTGCGGCATCCACAACGACGGCTGCGATGCCAGCCAGCACGACGGCATCCACCGGTTCCACCTCTGCCCTGGGGCCCGGCTCAAATACGTAGAGAAGCACTACGGCGAAGGGGAGGGCACCGGCGACCGCATCCTCAACCCCACCACCATCGTCCAGATGGAGGAAGGCTCCTACTGCGAGATGGAGATGGTCCAGATCGAGGGGGTGACCTCCACCGTCCGCAAAACCGACGCCCACCTGGGAAAGGACGCCAAATTGGTGGTCACCGAAAAATTGATGACCCACGGCAAGCAGACCGCCCACTCGGATATGACCGTCAACCTGGACGGGGAGGACGCGGCTTTGCAGATCATCTCCCGGTCGGTGGCCAAGGATACCTCGGTGCAGGTGTTCCACCCCATCGCGGTGGGCAACACCAAAAGCCGGGCCCATGTCCAGTGCGATTCCATCATCATGGACGATGCCCGGGTCAGCTCCATCCCCGAGATCACCGCCAACCACGCCCTGGCCCAGATCGTCCACGAGGCGGCCATCGGCCGGATCAACAACGAGCAGCTGCTGAAGCTGCAAACCCTGGGCCTCACCGAAGAAGGGGCTGAGACGGTCATTGTGAACGCCTTCCTGGACTAAGATGTTTTTGTGCTGGAAAAATTTATTCCTATAAATACCAATTGGAAATATTCTTTAAATTTATCCTCACAGTATATTAAAAAACAGAACAAACCCCCGTCTTTCCTTTGAGAGAGACGGGGGTTTTCTTTTGCAGTCGGTTGATTACTGAGCGTCTACTTTGCTCATGTGGTGGATCAAATCCAGAATCTTGTTGGAATAGCCCCACTCGTTGTCGTACCAGGAGACCAGTTTCACAAAATTCTCATTGAGCATGATGCCCGCTTTGGCATCGAAGATGGAGGTTCTGGGGTCGGTGAGGAAGTCGCTGGAGACGACGGCATCCTCAGTGTAGCCCAGGATACCCTTCATCGAACCCTCCGAAGCCTCTTTCACCTTGGCGCAGATTTCCTCATAGGAGGTGGATTTCTCCAGCCGCACCGTCAGGTCCACAACCGAGACATCCACAGTGGGGATGCGGAAGGACATACCAGTCAACTTGCCTTTCAGCTCGGGGATGACCAGGGCACAGGCTTTCGCCGCACCGGTGGAGGAGGGGATGATGTTGGCCGCAGCCGCCCGACCGCCTCTCCAATCCTTTTTGGAAGGGCCGTCCACCGTTTTCTGGGTGGCGGTGGTGGCATGGACGGTGGTCATCAAGCCCTCTACGATGCCGAAGTTGTCATGGATCACCTTAGCCAAAGGAGCCAGGCAATTGGTGGTGCAGGATGCATTGGATACGACCACCATATCCTTGGTATACTTATCCTGGTTGACACCCATGACAAAGGTAGGGGTCTCTTTGTCCTTGGCGGGGGCGGAGATGACAACCTTCTTGGCGCCGCCTTTGAGGTGGGCCATGGCTTTCTCGGTAGAGGTAAACACACCAGTGGACTCCACAATATATTCTGCGCCGCAGTCCTTCCACGGAATTTCTTCGGGGTTCATGCAGCCATAGACGGCGATCTCTTTGCCGTTGACCAGCAGCTTATCCTCGGTGTGGCCCAGTTCGCCCTGGAATCTGCCGTGGACGGTGTCGTATTTTGCCATATACTCCATATAATCCGGGGTGACAAAAGGATCGTTGATGCCGACGATTTCGAACCGGTCGGGCTGCGCAACTGCTGCCCGGAACACGAGTCTGCCAATTCTGCCGAAGCCGTTGATGCCAATTTTAATTGCCATTGGGAACACTCCTTTTTCTTTTTGACTGGCCCACGCCAAGGGTATGGATTTCTTTTTTCCAACCCCTGTTATTTCCAGCGGAAAACGTTGCCAATGATGGAAAGAACAACTTGCAGAGCCCAAAATGGACAATCTGCTTTACCTATACTATATACCAAAACCCCGTCAGATACAAGGAGTATCGCGGGAAGCAGCTGGAATTTTCATGGAATCCCCTTTTATCTTTTGTTTTGTCGACAAAACTCTAAAAACATCTGAAAATGCGAAAAAGTTCACATAATTGGGTTAATTTACCAGTTTTGTCTTTAATTTTGTTATACATCTTTTTATTCAATAGGAATTTATAAAACTCCAACATTTCCCAGTATTATATGGATAATTTTTGATCAAAATAAATCTTTATGAAATTATTTTTAATATTTATACGGTCAAATTTATTTCCCCACCCGGTACCAATTTCTACAATTTTCAGATATAATAAAGATGAAAACTTCCAGGCCGCTGGGCCGTGGAACAAATACATGGTATTGGAAGTGTCTCTCGATGGAACAAAAAGCTGGTTTCTTTGCTTTATCAGCGGTTGAACAATTATATCAGATGTCCAGTTTCCCTGTCATGGTATGTGACCAACAGTTGCAATTGTGCTGGGCTAACGCCTTTGCCCTTTCCACCTATCCCACCCTCGCCATGGCTGACGGCCTGGAAACCCTGCTCCCGGCCAACCTTTTGATAGCCCTGCGCCAACAGGCGGAGGAGGCGCCCTGTCAGGAATTGCAGGCGCCCACGATGGCTGGCAGCACCCGCTTGATCTTTACCCCCTTGGAAGGGGGGCTGTACCTCCTGCAGTTTGCCCTCCCCAAACGCACCGAATACGCCTTCCCCTTGGAGGGGGGGAAAAAGGTGATCTCCGCCTTTGCCCACTTTTTCCGGGCACCCCTCACCTCTGCCTTTTCGGCCCTGTCGGTTCTCAGTAACAATTTGGCAGACACCGAGATCCCAGAGGAAAACCAAATCCTCATCCAGTCCACAAGCCAGAGCTGCTATAAAATGCTGCGGGCTTCCTCCAACTTCACAGACTATCTCCGCTATCTCTATGGGGAGATGACCCCTCAGCTTTCCCGGGTCACAGTCTGCCGGACGCTGGAAAACCTCTGCACTGCCCTCTCCATTGTGGGAAACCAAACTGGAATTCCCATTACCTATGAGATTCCCAACGATCCAGCCATCGCCCTTTGCGATGCCGACCTGCTGGCCAACGCGCTGCTGCAGTTGGTGTCAAACAGCCTTCTCTACACCAGGGAGGGGAACAAAATCCACATCTCGGTGCGGATTCGAGGGGACAATATGGCAATCACCGTAGCTGACCGGGGCTGTGGAATCCCCGATGATATCCAGAGGGATCTTTTCACCCCTTATTTCTCCCACGATCCCGGCGGGCGGCCCTTCTCTGGATTGGGCCTGGGCCTCACCCTGGTGAAGATTATCGCCTCGATTCACGGCGGGACGGTTGCGCTCCAATCCAAGGAGATGGAGGGGACTACTGTAGTGTTTACCATCCCACTGCGGGACGACGACAGCTACACCTTCTCTGATAAGCAAGACGCCGTGGATTATCTTTTCAATAAATTTTCACCGGTGTATGTCCAGCTCTCCGACAGCTGCCGCTGCCCCACTCCGTAACCCCCCTTCCTCCCGTTTGATTCAGTCCAGACTATGGGCAGATATTGTCGAAAAACGTTTTCTTTCTCTCGTAAATTGTCACCCAGACGGCAAAAAAGGGAACCCTTCCGGGTTCCCTTTTTCTATTGCAAATTAACCGAGGCGGATCTTCTTAGGGGTGTAGCGATTGACAGCCCCTTCGTTGATGGTGACGTTCTCCAAGCTATTTGCCCGATCCTCCAGATCCTTCTGGAATTCCTCGCTCTTCAAGCTGAGCAGGGCGGTATTCCGCAGGCTTTCCAGCATTTTTTCATCCCGGACACTGAGGCGGGTGGCCACAAAGAGGTATTCCTCGGTTTCCACCAGGAAGGGCTCATTCAATTCCTTTTGGAAAATGGCCTCCACAAATTCTTTGGGGAAGTTGCTGTTCTCTTTGCTGACCAATGCGTCGTGGATGGTCTCATCCTCATGGGAATGGACATCGTCCGGGTTTTCCGCAGTCCGTTTTTCCTCCTCCAGGATCAGGTCGAGGATCTTTTCCCCAGCCTGGGCCCGGGCCAGATAGCTCTCTGCCAGTTCTTTCACTGTGGCGAGCTTGTCCTCCGGCAGGGCGGTGCCGGTGTTGTCCACCTTGGAGAGGAGGATGTACTGGGTCTTGGCGTAATCCTGTTCGATCTTATCCAGCAGTTCCTCATCCGAAACCGCCTTGGTGCCGTCCTTGCCATAGATGGCCTGGAACAGGACATTGACCTTGGCGTTGTTCTCCAAATTCAGTTTGAGGGAGGTCTCACCCACCCCATTGAGCTCATAAATCTTTTGGAGCATCCCCCACTGGTAGGTGAAGGAATCGTCAATCTGCTTCTGCTGTTCTTCGGTAAAGGAGAGGCCCATCTCATCAAACAGCTGGTCGATGGCAATGTGTTCTTTCACCCGGTTCATGGTTTCATTGCGGATCCATTCGTCGGCATTTACCTCATCGATCTGCTGGCTGAGCAAATCCCCTTTCTGATCCGGCACCCGGTATTTGGCCTCCGAGTACACATCCATCATCGTGGCGATATACACCCCTGCGGGCAGTTTGGTGTCGCCGTATTTGGCAATCCAAGTGGTATCGGCGCCGCTGCACCCTGCAAAGGAAGCCACCAAGACCCCACACAAGGCGATCGCAGTCAGTCGTTTCATCCAATTCATCCTTTTGTTTCCTCCCAAATGAGGGGAATCCATCCTTCCCCCATTGTAATGTACATCTATGGCGCCCCTCTTGTATAACAGTTTGACACCTAGGCGCCACTTACCGCTTATTATACCATCCCCCAAAAGGGAAATCTATAGGAATTCTGTAAACACCCCCTCCTTTTCTTTGGAAAAAGAAAAGGGGACAAAAGAAACCAACCTTATTTCTCTACTCCCGCACCCTCCGGCTGCATGGCAGAAAGGGCTTCCCGGATGGTGTCCAGGGCCTTTTTGCCCTTGGGGATTTTGACGGTAATATATGGCTTCGCACCCGCGTTGACCATCACCCGGCCGGGGAGTTTGGCCGCTAGGGTCGAGACCCGCTCCATGTCCAGCTGCTCGGGGATGAGCCATACCGCATCCCCCCGCTCGCTGATCTCCTTGATGCCCAGGCCCGCGGCAGTGTTGCGGACCAAAGCCACATCCACCAAACCCTTGACCGCCTGGGGCGGGTCGCCAAACCGGTCGATCAGCTCATCCAGCACATCCATGGAGTCCTCTTTGTTCTGGATAGCGGCAATCTTCTTGTAAATGTCGATCCTCTGGGAGAGGTTGGAGATATACTCCTCGGGGATGTGGGCGCCAATGCGGATATCCACCATGCACTCGGCGCTGGTTTTGGGCGGGGCTTCCCCCCGCTGCTCCCCCACCGCTTCGGAGAGGAGCCGCAGGTACATGTCATAGCCCACCGCCTCCATGTGCCCATGCTGCTGGGCGCCCAGAACGTTGCCTGCACCCCGGATCTCCAGATCCCGCATAGCGATGCGGAAGCCGGAGCCAAAGCTGGTGAATTCCCGGATAGCGGCCAGACGCTTGGTGGCCACATCCGAGAGGGCTTTGCCCCGGGTAAAGGTCAGGTAGGCAAAAGCCCGCCGGTTGGAGCGGCCCACCCGCCCCCGCAGCTGATACAGCTGGGAGAGGCCCATCCGGTCGGCGTTTTCAATGATGAGGGTGTTGCAGTTGGAGACGTCCACCCCCGTCTCAATAATAGTGGTGCAGACCAGAATATCAATCTCGTGGTCGTTGAGCTGCTTCCACACCCGGGAGAGCTGTTCCTCCCCCATTTTGCCGTGGGCGGAGACCACCCGGGCGTCGGGGAGCATCTGCTGGATCTTAAAGGCGCAGCTGTCGATGGACTCCACATGATTGTGGAGATAGAACACCTGGCCGCCCCGGCGCAGCTCCCGGCGCATGGCCTCGCCCAAAACGCCCCAGTCGTGTTCCAATACATAGGTCTGGACCGGGTGGCGGTCCTGGGGGGCCTCCTCGATAACCGACATATCCCGGATGCCGCTCATGGCCATGTTTAACGTCCGGGGGATGGGGGTGGCGGACAAGGTCAGCACATCCACTTCTCCCCGCATCTCCTTGAATTTCTCCTTGTGGGCCACCCCGAACCGCTGTTCCTCGTCGATGATGCACAAGCCCAAATCTTTAAACGTTACATCCTTTTGGATCACCCGGTGAGTGCCGATGATGATGTCCACCTCTCCCCGCCGCAGCTCCCGGAGGATCTCCTCCTGCTGCTTGGCGGTGCGGTACCGGGAGAGGACCTCCACCTTGATGGGGAAACCGTTCATCCGGTTGCGGAAGGTCTGATAATGCTGCCAGGCCAAAATGGTGGTGGGCACCAGCACCGCCACCTGTTTGCCGTCCATCACCGCCTTAAATGCCGCCCGGATGGCCACCTCGGTCTTGCCGAAACCCACATCGCCGCACAGAAGCCGGTCCATGGGCACCGGGCGCTCCATATCCGCCTTGATCTCGTCAATGCAGCGCAGCTGGTCGTCGGTCTCCTCATAGGGGAAGCGGTCCTCAAAGTCCCGCTGCCAGTCGGTGTCCGGCCCAAAGGCGTACCCTTTCAGCTGCATCCTCTGGGAGTAGAGGCGGATCAGCTCCTGGGCCATATCGGCCACCGCCTTTTTCACCCGCTGGCGGGTCTTGCTCCACTCCACCGAATTGAGCTTGTTCAGCTTAACCCCGCTGTCCTCCCGGGCGCCGATGTATTTACTCACCAGATCCAGCTGGGTGACCGGCACAAAGAGGGTATCGGTGCCGGCGTAGCGGATCTTGATGTAGTCCTTCACCACCCCGTGGATGTCCCGCTTGATGATGCCTTCAAACACCCCGATGCCGTGGGCCACATGGACCACGTAATCGCCGGGAGTCAGGTCGGCCAGGCTCTTGATGGCATCTCCTTTTTTAGCCGCCTTGTGTTTGCGGGGGGCGGAGGCAGCCGCCCTGCCATGGGTGATCACCGCCAGCTTGAGCCGGGGGTATTCAAACCCGGCGGAGAGGGCCCCGTCGGTGACCAGCACCTTGCCCCGGCGCAGTTCGCTTAAATTCTCCACATAATCGGCGGAGATGCCCGCCTTTTGCAGGTCGTCGGTAAGGGCTGCGGCGGCCCGCTTGGTGCCCGCCATGACAATGGCGCAGTACTCCTGGCCCAAGTAATCGGTCAAATCCTCCTTGAGCAGGTCAAACTCCCCGCTCCACACCGAAAGCTGCACTGCCTCGATGTTGTACAGGCCCTTGAGGGGGATCTCCCCCAGGTTGCGGGTGAAAGTATCCAGAATAAGGGTGTCCCACCGCTCCATTTGGGTGAGAAGATCCACATAGTCCCCGATGTAACCAGTACAGCCGGGGAAAAGTATCCCCTCTTCCAGCATGATCTTGATATCCTCCTGGAGCTGCCAATGGAGGTTTTTCAAGGCGTCCTTGGCCCCGATGGGGTCGCTGACAAACAGCGCTGCATCGGAGAAATAATCGAAGAGGGTTGCCGGTTTTTCATAGACCACCGGCAGGTACTTGTCAATGCTATTGAGGGTGAGGCCGCCTTCCAGCCGGTCAATATCCTTCTGGAGGTGCTCCTTGGCCGCCACCCCGGCCTTGCCCTTCTGCCGGTCCCGGATGGCGCAGAGGGTTTTTCGGAACCCCTCTGGGGAATCATAGAGCACCTCTCGGGCGGGGGTGATCACCGCTTCCTCCACCACCTCGCTGCGGCGCTGGGTATCGGTCTTGAACTGGCAGATGGTGTCCACCTCATCCCCCCAAAACTCCACTCGGTAGGGGTCGGCGCTCTGGGGAGGGTAAAAGTCCAGGATGCCGCCCCGGTGGGAGAATTGGCACACCCCTTCCACCTGCTCCCGCCCCTCATAGCCGGCCTTGAGAAGGAGAGCCACCAGCTCCTCCATGGAAAAACTCTCCCCTGGGTGGATGGCCACCGTCCGGGCTTTTAACTCCTGAGGCGGCATGGTGTGCAGGAGGGCCGCCTCGGCGGAGGCCACCACAATGGGGCAGTCCCCACCGCTTAAAAGGCCCAGCACCTTGAGCCGGGCGTGTTCATATTCCCGGCTTACCCCCTCCACATCCCGGTAAGTCAGCTCCCGGGCGGGGTAATAAAAGGCCATCTGCTGGTGATCCGGGCCGAAAAAGGCGTTGATATCCTCACAGATACGCAGGGCGGAGGGTTCGTCCGGGGTGATCACCAATCCCTGGCGCTCGATAATTTGGGTGATGGCATAGATAAAATGGGCTTTGTGGATGCCGGAAAGGCCGCTTGCCAGCATCGGGGTCCTGCCGCTTCCGAAGCTGTCGCAGATCTCCGCAAAGTCCTTGAGGTTGAGCAGCATGCGAGAAAAATTCTTCATCCCCTTGCCCCCTTTCCTGTTGCAAACAATTGGTCAAGAATTAAACTGGTTCATCGCCTGGTCAATCTTTCCGTCCACAATCAGCTCCACGGCGTCGTTGGCATGGCCGAAGGTGGATTCCAGGGCTTTTCGCTCCTCGGCGGAAAACTTACTCAGCACCCAGTCCGCCAGGTCGTACTGGGGATGGGGCTTGGCGCCCACCCCCATCTTGATCCGGGGGAAGGTGTCCTTTCCCGTGAGATAGATGATGTTTTTAATCCCGTTGTGGCCCCCGTCGCTCCCCTTGCGGCGAATGCGCAGGTGCCCTGGCTCCAACGAGATGTCATCGTATAGTATAATCACCCGTTCGATGGGAATTTTGTAGAACTGCATGGCGTCCCGCACCGCTTCGCCGGAAAGATTCATAAAGGTAGTGGGCTTTAAGAAGAGGACCCGCTTGCCGGCGATCATAGTGTCGCCGCACAGGGATTTGAATTTGAGTTTGTCCACCCGAAATCCCCGTTTGGCGCTGATGTAATCCACCGCCAGGTAGCCGGCGTTGTGGCGGGTGTTCTCATACTCCTTGCCCGGGTTGCCCAGGCCGGCGACGATGTACTCCACCGGGCCGGAGGGGGTATATCCCCCGAAATAGTCTTTGATTTTGGGAAACAACAGGGTTTCCCTCCTTTCGTTGCTGCACTTGCAAGGGATGGTTCCCACGGCCTTTCCTGGCGGAAAAGGAATGGTGACCTCCTTTGCCCCAAACAGCATATGAGCGGGACAGAGACCTGCCCCGCTTATACGCGATTGTTTTAATAGTATGTACAAGGGAATGGATGTGATTACACAAACAGCGGGGAAACCGGTTTGTCCTCATAAATCCGCTCGATCGCCTCTGCAAACACAGGCGCCACCGAAATGGTCTTGATCATGGGATGGCGGGTCCGGTCGTTGAGAGGGATGGTGTCCAGGATGACCAGTTCGTCGATGACACTCTTTTCCAGGCGCTCGATGGCTGGACCGGAGAGGACGCCGTGGGTGGCGCAGGCGATGACCTTTTTGGCCCTGCCTTTTTCCACCAGGGCGGCAGCGGCGTTGCACAGGGTGCCGGCGGTGTCAATCAAGTCATCCACGATGACGCAGGTCTTGCCGGCGACCTCGCCGATGATGTTCATCACCTCAGAGACGTTGGCTTTGGGACGGCGCTTGTCGATGATGGCGATGGGCGCGTCAAATTTTTCGGCGAACTTCCGGGCGCGGGTCACCGAACCCAGGTCGGGGGAAACCACCACCAACTCATCCTTGGGAAGGTCTTTGAAATACTCTTTGAAGTAGGGGACCAGCAGGGGAACACCCAGCAGATGGTCCACTGGGATGTCAAAAAAGCCCTGGATCTGGGCGGCGTGAAGGTCCATGGTCAGCACCCGGTCGGCACCGGCGGCGGTGATCAGATCGGCGCACAGCTTGGCGGAGATCGGGTCGCGGGCCTTGGCCTTGCGGTCCTGCCGGGCATAGCCAAAATAGGGCATCACCGCGGTGATCCGGCCGGCAGAAGCCCGCTTAAAGGCGTCAATCATAATCAAGAGTTCCATCAAATGGTCGTTGACGGGGGAGCAGGTGGACTGCACCACAAATACGTCAGAGCCGCGGACCGATTCGTTGATGGAGACGGAGATTTCCCCGTCGGAGAAGGTTTTGACCTCGGCAGCTCCCAAGGGGAGGTTCAGCTGTTTTGCAATTTCAGCCGCTACATCAGGGTTGGAATTCGCTGTAAAAATCTTAATGTCCTTGCCATGCAGATTCATTTTACTAAACTCCTTTTTTATATTGACCACCTTGGGACTCCAGGTTGGCAGCCTACTGTTTTTTCCGGTATTTTCCTTTTTCCTTGGCCCAATTTTCCTTATTCTCCTGCCTCTGGCGGCCAATGGCCAAGGCATAGGGGGGTACGTCATCGGTGACGGTGGTACCGGCGCCAGTGATGCAGCCCTCCCCCAAAGTGACAGGGGCAATCAAATTGGTGTTGCAGCAGATAAAAGCGCCATCCCCCACCACAGTGCGGTGTTTTTTCGCACCGTCGTAGTTGGCGGTAACTACCCCGCAGCCAAAGTTGACCCCTGCGCCCACATCGCTGTCTCCGATGTAAGTCAGGTGGGCGATGGAGGTTTTCTCCCCCACCACCGAGTTTTTCACTTCCACAAAATTTCCCACTTTAACGCCGGCCTGTAGGGTGGTGCCGGGCCGCAGATGGGCAAATGGTCCGATGCGCGCCCCATCTCCCACCGTGCTGTCCTCCAAAAGGGAGGAGTGGACCCGCACCCCTTCACCGATGCGGCAGTTGTTCAACTCGGTGTTGGGGCCGATCTCGCAGCCCTCGCCGATGCGGGTCTTGCCTTTGATAACCGTCCCCGGCAGGATGCGGGTATCGGCGCCGATCACCGCGTCCGGTGAGATCACCACCCCATCGGTGAAGGGGATGTCAACCCCAAGATCCATCAGCTTTTCCAGCACCCGCATCCGGGCAGTCTCGTTGAGCTGGTGAAGGCCCTTGCGGTCGTTGGCGCCCAGCACCACATCCGCCCGGGGGGACCGGTACACCCCCACTGGCTGGCCCATCCCCTTGGCAATGGCAACTGTATCGGTGATATAGTATTCACCGGCGGCGTTGTCGCAGGTGATCCGGTTCAGCGCCTCCAACAGGAAGGCGGTTCGGAACCAGTAGATCCCAGAATTGATCTCCCGGATAGCCCGCTGCTCCTCGGTGGCGTCTTTCTCCTCCACAATGGCGGAGAATTTCCCATCCTGCCGCAGGATCCGGCCATAGCCGCGGGGCTGCTCCAGGTCCGCTGTCACAACGGTGACGGCATTCCCCCCAGCCCGGTGGACCTCATAGGCTGCACGGATGGTCTCCTCGTCCACAAACGGGGTGTCCCCATACAGGAGGAGGACGTCCCCATCCACATTGGATTCCAGAAACTCACGGGCCATCATCACAGCGTGGCCTGTACCCCTGCGCTCCTTCTGCACCGCGATGGCACAGTTTTCCGGCACAATGGCCAGCACGTCCTTTGCATGGTCTGACACCACGGTGCACACCGTTTCAATCCCCGAGGCAAAACAGCTGTCCAACACCCATTTTAGCATGGGTTTAAACAGTACCTCGCACAGCACCTTGGAGGATTTGGATTTCATCCGCTTGCCGTCTCCGGCCGCCAGAATGATGGCGCAAACATCCTGCAAACTAACACGCCCCTTTTGGTGATTGGGATAAAATTGCCGCATGGCAATGCCTTCCCATGCGGTTTTGGTTGTAGGTGGATACCTCTACATCCACTATTATTGCAAGTTTCGGCATTTTTTTCAAGGGAATTTTCCCGTTTCAGTCAATTATATGAACAGTCTCGTGAAAAATAACAAATCCGCCCGGTGCAAACGGGAAAAATGGTGGGCTTTTCTCTGCCATGGAAAAACAGCGGAGGCTTAAAGCCCCCGCTGGACTGCATATCACCGCTTGCTGAACAAATTGGGCTTGCTGCCCATATACACGCTGAGCACCAGCCCCATAGCCAGGTAGTTGGACAGCAGGGAACTGCCGCCGGAGGAGAAAAAAGGCAGGGTGATGCCCACCACCGGCATCAGGCCGATGTTCATGCCGATGTTGACAACCACTTGGAAGGCCATCATGGCAAAGACGCCCACGCAGATATACCGGCCCAGGTAATCCCCGGCCAGACCGCCGGTGAGCAGTGCCTTGCCACAGATGCCGCACAGCAGGAAAATTACCACCAGCGTACCGACAAACCCCAGCGCCTCCCCTATAAAGGAGAAGATGAAGTCGTTGTAAATCTCCGGCACATACTGGTGCTTATCGGCAAAGATGCCCACCCCCCACATCCGGCCAGAGCCGATGGCGATCCGCCCGGTGAGCTGCTGCCACCCGGTGTTCTGGGGGTCAAGAGCCGGGTTGAGCATCACCCGCACCCGCATTCGCTTGTCTTCATCCATAATAAAGAACCAGACAATGGGCAGAAGGGCGACGGCACTGCCCGCCGCCATAAAGATATACTTCCAGTGGATGCCCGCCACAAACAGCATGGCGGCGAAGATCACCAGAAAGACCAAGGCCGTGCCGTGGTCCCCCTGGAGCATCACCAGCAGAATGGGAGCCGCCCCATGGGCCACCAAAGTGGCCAGCACCTTGGGGTTGTTGATTTCGTTCTGCACCTCTGACAAATGGAGGGCAAAGGCCACAATAAAGCTGATCTTCAAAAACTCTGAGGGCTGGATAGTCCCTCCGATAAAGGGGATAGGCAGCCAGGCCTGGTCATCCACCCCATCCCGCCCAGTGCCGAAGAGGAAGGTCATCAGCACCAAGGTATAGGCCAAAGGGACATGGAGCTTCCACAGTTTGGCGATGGTGTGGTAATCCATTTTGGAGAGGATCACCGCCCCCAGAAGGCCGATGCCCGCCGCCAACAGCTGGGTGTAGACCAGGCGCATCCGGGTAAAAAAGCCCGCTTCATACATCCCCAGCAGGAGCACAACGGAGAGTGCAGTGCAGGAGAGGCAGAGGGCATAGTACAGTTTATCGGTATCCCGCAGATACCCATAGACTGCGGAAAAAACTCGTTTCATCGTATTGGGTCCTCCCCCAAAGGCAGCGCCTTCGGTTTTCACAAATTGGGGTGTCGCGGGCCGCTTCCCCACTCCAAGGAAAACGGCAGCCCGATCCGGCGGTTTCGCTATTTTTATTATAGTGGGTAAACCCATTCCCTGCAAGTTTTTCCGAAAATCTTCCCGCCCGGTGAAAAATGGGAATTCCCCCATAGCACTTTTTGGGGTTTCCTGCTATACTCAAACATAAGAACGCCTCCCTATCCAGGGAGAGAACAAAGGAGAAACCATATGCTCACTGACATCGAAATCGCGCAGCAGTGCACCATGCTGCCAATCGCCGACATCGCAGAACGCCTGGGCGTGCTCCCCGAGGAGCTGGAGCCCTACGGCCGATACAAAGCAAAACTCTCCGAGGGGATTTTCTCCCGCTTGGAGGGCCGCAAAGACGGCAAACTGGTGCTGGTCACCGCCATCAACCCCACCCCCGCCGGGGAAGGCAAAACCACCACCACCGTCGGCCTGGGACAGGCCATGCACCGCATTGGCAAAAACGCCGTCATCGCCCTGCGGGAGCCCTCCCTGGGCCCGGTGTTCGGGGTCAAGGGGGGCGCAGCCGGAGGCGGCTACTCCCAGGTGGTTCCCATGGAGGACATCAACCTCCATTTCACCGGGGATATGCACGCCATCACCGCAGCCAACAACCTGCTCTGCGCCATGATCGACAACCACCTGCAGCAGGGCAACACCCTTTCCATCGACCCCCGGCGCATCCTCTTTAAACGCTGCATGGACATGAATGACCGGGCACTGCGCCAGGTGGTGGTGGGCCTGGGCGGCAAGCCCAACGGCATGCCCCGGGAGGATGGGTTCCAGATCACCGTGGCCAGCGAGGTCATGGCCATCCTCTGCCTGGCTGCCGACCTTGCCGACCTGAAAAAACGGCTGGGTGACATCCTCATCGCCTACAACCTCTCCGGCGAGCCGGTCTACTGCCGCGATCTGGAGGCCCACGGTGCCATGGCAGCCCTGCTCAAAGACGCCTTGAAGCCCAACCTGGTCCAAACCCTGGAGAACACCCCCGCCCTGATGCACGGCGGCCCCTTCGCCAACATCGCCCACGGGTGCAACTCGGTGCGGGCCACCAAGCTGGCCCTCAAGCTGGGGGATTACTGCATCACCGAGGCCGGCTTCGGCTCCGACCTGGGCGCGGAGAAATTCCTGGACATCAAATGCCGGTACGCCGGACTGGCCCCCTCTGCCATCGTGCTGGTGGCCACCATGCGGGCGCTGAAGTACAACGGCGGCGTGCCCAAAAAGGAGGTCTCCCAGGAGAATGTGGACGCCCTGAAAAAAGGCGTCTCCAACCTGGAAGCCCACATCGACAACCTGCATAAATTCGGCGTGCCGGTGGTGGTGGCCATCAACCGCTTTTACACCGACACCGAGGCGGAGATCTCCTTCCTCACCGATTTCCTGACCCAGAAAGGGGTCCCCTTCTCCCTCTGCGAACATTTCGCCAAAGGCGGCGAAGGGGCCATCGACCTGGCCAACAAGGTAGTTGCCGCCTGCGAAGAGGAAAGTTCCTTCCGCTTCCTCTACGATGAGAAGCTGCCCATCAAGGAAAAGATGGCCATCATCGCCCGGGAGATCTACGGCGCCGACGGGGTCAGCTACACCCCCGCTGCGGAAAAAGCCATCAAGGATATCACCGCCCTTGGAAAAGGGGATCTGCCCATCTGCGTAGCCAAGACCCAGTACTCCCTGTCCGACGACCCCTCCCTGCTGGGCCGGCCCACCGGCTTCACCATTACGGTGAAGGAGGCCCGCCTCTCTGCCGGGGCCGGGTTTGTGGTGCTGCTCACCGGTGATATTATGACCATGCCGGGCTTGCCAAAACAGCCTGCCGCCTGTAAAATTGATGTAGACGAACAGGGCAGCATCCGCGGACTGTTTTAACCGAACCAATTGCAACTGCCGCTGGGCAGAGCCCTGGCGGCCTGAAAGGAGCGCTTCCGCTATGAAAACCTTTATCACCCACAGCCCCCAGGAGACCGAAGAACTGGCCGGGAAGCTGGCGGCGCTTCTTTCCCCTGGGGATATCATCGCCTATGAAGGCGGCATGGGGATGGGCAAAACTGCCTTTACCCGGGGCCTTTGCAGGGGCCTTGGCATCGCCGCCGACGTCTCCAGCCCCACTTTCTCCCTAGTCAACGAATACCGGGGGGAGAATGCCACCCTCTATCACTTCGACATGTTCCGGGTGGAGAGCTTCTCCGACTTGTACTCCACCGGGTTCTTTGATTACCTGGATTACGGCGGCATCCTGGCCATCGAGTGGAGCGAAAACATCGCCGGGGCCCTGCCCGAAGGCTGCATCCAAGTATCCTTGGAACGGGTGGACGACACCACCCGAAAAATCACCATAAAGGGGGATGAGCGCCTTGAAGCTGCTCTCGCTTGACACCTCCTCCCTGGCCGCCTCCGCCGCCCTTTGGGAGGACGAGCGGCTGCTGGGGGAATTCTTCATCAACGCCAAACTCACCCACAGCCAGACGGCCATGCCCATGGTGGAGGACCTGCTGAAGGCCACCCAGACCTCCCTTTCCCAGGTGGATTTGTTTGCCGTCTCCACCGGGCCTGGCTCCTTCACCGGCCTTCGCATCGGCATCGCCGCAGTCAAGGGCATGGCCCACGCCCTTGGGAAGCCCTGCATCCCGGTTTCCACCCTCAAGGGGATGGCCTACAACCTTCTGGGGTTTGACGGCTATGTCTGCCCTGTCATGGATGCCCGCTGCCAGCAGGTGTACACCGCCCTCTTTGAGATGGTGGGCGGCCGCCCCGTCCAGGTGGAAGAGGACTCCGCCATTCCCCTCACCCAGTTGGAAAACCGTCTTTCCCGCCTTTCCAAACGGGTATTTTTAGTTGGCGACGGGGCCAAGCTGTGCTATAATGAATGTATCGGCTCCTGCCCGAATATCGTCCTGGCTCCGCCCTCCCTTCTGTTCCAAAAAGCGTCCAGCGTGGCCCAAGCGGCCCTAGAGGACCTGGAAGCAGCTGTCCCGGCGGCGGAGTTGGCCCCAGCTTATCTGCGCCTGCCCCAGGCGGAGCGGGAGCTCCTGCGCAAACAAAATCAGAAAGGTTGATGTATATGCTGGCCATCGGCAGCGACCACGGCGGCTACGCCCTCAAGGAAGAAATCAAAAAGTACCTGGACTCCAAACAGATCGCCTATGAGGATTTTGGCACCCTGACCGGGGAATCCTGCGATTATCCCGATATTGCAAACGCGGCCTGCCAGGCCATCGTCTCCGGCCGGTGCGACCGGGGCATCCTCATCTGCGGCACCGGCATCGGCATCTCCATGGCCGCCAACAAGGTCAAGGGCATCCGGGCTGCCTGCTGCTCCGATTACTTCAGCGCCAAATACACCCGCCTTCACAACGACGCCAATGTGCTGTGCATGGGCGGACGGGTGGTGGGCCCCGGCCTGGCCACCGAACTGGTGGAGGTGTTCCTCCATACGGAATTTGAAGGCGGACGCCATCAGCGCCGGATCGACAAAATTACCGCCATCGAAGCGGCCCAATAAGCGGCATCCCCTATTCCATTGATTTTGAGAGGAGTTTTTGCTATGGCAAACAAACCGTTGATTATGGATCACCCCCTGATCCAGCACAAGCTGACCCTGCTGCGGGACAAGCGCACCGGCTCCAAGGAGTTCCGGGAGATGATCGCCGAAGTCTCCATGCTGATGTGCTATGAGGCCACCCGCGACCTGCCTTTGAAAGAGGTGGAGATTGAGACCCCCATGACCATGACCAAGTCCAACGTGATCTCTGGCCGCAAACTGGCCTTTGTGCCCATCCTGCGGGCGGGCCTTGGCATGGTGGACGGCGTGCTGGAGATGATCCCCGCTGCCAAGGTGGGCCACATCGGCATCTACCGGGATCCTGAATCCCACAAACCGGTGGACTACTACTGCAAACTGCCCAAGGACATCGCCAGCCGCCACGTCATCGTGCTGGACCCCATGCTGGCCACCGGCGGTTCCGCAGTAGAAGCCATCAACCTGCTGAAAAAAGAAGGGGTGCAGAACATCAAGTTCATGTGCATCATCGCCGCCCCTGAAGGGCTGGACGCCTTGACTACCGCCCACCCCGATGTACAGGTCTATTGCGCCGCCCTGGATGAAAAACTGGATGAGAACAAATACATCCTTCCCGGGCTGGGCGATGCCGGCGACCGGATCTTCGGCACCAAATAATCTGTCTGATAAAAACGATCCCCCTTCTTTGCAAAGAAGGGGGATCGTTTTTTGTGTATATGCAACGGGGGAAATTTGGTTAACCCACCACCCGCAGCTCCAGCCCCATCTCGTTGAGGGCCTTGGAGCCGGTCTCGGTGACCACCATCAGGTTTTCGATGCGGATGCCGAACCGCCCGGGCAGGTAGATGCCCGGCTCGTCGGAGAAGACGTTGCCCGGCACCAACAGCTCTTTGTTCCCCTCCACCATGTAGGGGTCCTCGTGGACGTCCAGCCCGATGCCATGGCCCACCCGGTGGGTGAAATACGCGCCATAACCGGC
Organism: uncultured Merdimmobilis sp.; assembly: GCF_902471145.1. Lineage (NCBI taxonomy): Bacteria > Bacillati > Bacillota > Clostridia > Eubacteriales > Oscillospiraceae > Merdimmobilis > uncultured Merdimmobilis sp. The sequence continues at coordinate 60,373 of NZ_CABRJC010000002.1, read as the reverse complement.
GTCGGTGATGATCCTGCGGGCGGTGCGGTCAATCTCTTCGGCGGGCACGCCGGGCCGGATGGCCTTAGCCACCGCAAGATGGGCCTTGAGCACGATGGCGTAAATCTCCTCAAACCCTTCGGGGGCTTTCCCCACCACACAGGTGCGGGTCATGTCGGCGCTGTAGCCTTTGTACAGCCCCCCGAAGTCCATCATCACCGAATCCCCTTTGCAGATGACCCGGTCCCCGTTGACATGGTGGGGTGCGGCGGCGTTCTCGCTGCATGCCACAATGCCCGACCGAACTGACTCCAACCCTTCGGCCAGCCGCAGTTCACTGAGGAGGCTTGCCACCTCCCGTTCGGTCTTGCCCTCCAGGCCGATGGCATAGAGTTTCTCCAGCGCGGCTTCTGCCATGTGCTGGGCCCGGAACATGTATTCCAGCTCCTGGGCATCCTTGACCCGGCGCAGGGTGGAGAGGATCACATCCCCGTTGACCCATTGAGCCCCTGGGATGCGCTCCTGAAGGCCCAGCAGCCAGATGCCGTACATCCGCTGGCCCACGGCGATCCGGCCTTTAATACCCGGCAGAGCCGCCAGCATGGCAAGGGGGTCCTCCCCGTCTTTCCAGCCGATACACTCCACCGACTGGCGCAGCCCCTCGCTCAGGTTGTCCATCTCAAAAGAGGGCATCAGGAAGAATACCCGCTCCTGAGTCAAGGCAAAGCAGACAATCCGCTCCATCGACTGGCCAGTGTGGCCGGTCATGTAGGCAAGGTCGGTGGAAGGGGTAACCAGCAGGGCGTCAATCCCTTTTTGGGCCATCAGTTCCCGGGCTTTCTGCCACCGTTTTTGATAGAGTTCCATAAAATATCTCCTTTCATTCTGCGAATTTTATTCAAGCATTCCATTGTGACCATGATACCGGGAATTTCCCCGAAAGTCAAATATCCGTCTTGAGGATGCAGCCGCTTTTGAAAATCCTCAAAAAAAGCAATCCCGATACCGCTGTTTTTTGCGGTATCGGGATTGAAAGGGTGAAAACAGGGTCAAACAAGGCCCCTTACCGGAACTGGTCCTTTACCATGTTCTTGGTCACTTCGCTCAAGGCGAACATATCCTGGGATTGGTTGTACCGGCCCTCGGTGGGAATCACCTGGGCGGGGGATGCCTTTAGCTCCGCCATCATCCGGGCGGAAGAGAGGCGGGCATCAAAATCCACAAAGGAGAGGTCGGTCTTCATCTGGTTGACCGCCTTGCGGAACAAGTCCTCCCCCTGGGCCCCGCTGACCAGTCCCAATTTCTGATTGACCGCAGCTGCGGCCAATTCAGCGATGGCCTTTATCCGGCTGGGCTCCCCGCCGTCATACCCCTGGTACTCCATCAACCGCAGGAGGGCGGAGCCATCCAGCCGCTGCCGGCCCGCACGCAGCACCACGCCGCCCGCATCCGGGGAGAGGGACAGCTCCTCCCCCAAGGTGTACTCCACCGGGCCGAACGCCCCGGCAATCGCCAGGAAGCCCTGCTGGTCCATGACCATATGGCGGTCGATGGATACCCCAAACAGCCGCTCCAATGCCGTGCGGGTGGCTGCGACCCCACCGGCCTCATACACCTCCTGCAGCGTCTTGGGAGAGGGGGGTTCCTCCACCAGAAGCTGGGGCGGCAGGGAGAGGATGGGAATTTTGCCCCGGGTGGGATTGTAATGCACCAACAGGAAAATGTCCTGGTCGGCCTCCACCACCGAAAACACCGTCAGATCATCTGATTCCCGGGGAATATAAACCGAAGCCCCCACCTGTTCTGGGGCAGTCTCCTCACCGGGGTTTCCAGTGAATAGATAGATCACCATAACGCCGGTAAAAGCTCCCAGCACCAGAAAGGTCAAGGTAAACGACGAAACAAAGTAGGCCCACCGGCTGGGCTTTTTGGAAGGTGCCACACCCTCACCGCCTCTCTACACTTTTTCCTTAGCTTTGACCGGGAGGGCGGGATTCATGCGCGGCGGGAGTTTCCCCCTCTAAAAATTCAGCAAGCAAAGGCGGGAGAGCTGCCGCCCTCCCGCCAAAAAACTATTCCGCTTCTGAATAGACTGCTTCCAGGATTTTGACATCCTCCAAGGGCATGTTGCCGCCGTCGGTATCCACATTGGCGATGGCATCCACCACATCCATGCCCCGGATCACCTGACCGAACACCGAGTGCTTGCGGTCCAGCCACGGGGTGCCGCCCACCTGCTCATATTGGGCGATGACCTCCTCCGGGAAACCAGCCCGCTTCATCTGGCCCAGCAGGTCCTCGCTGACCACCGGCACCTGGACGATAAAAAATTGGCTGCCGTTGGTGTTGGGCCCGCTGTTGGCCATGGAAAGGGCCCCGCGGAAATTCCACAGATCCATGGAGAACTCGTCGGGAAAGGGGCGGCCCCAGATGCTCTGTCCGCCGCGGCCAGTGCCGGTGGGGTCACCGCCCTGGATCATAAAATCCGGGATGACACGGTGGAATTTCAGACCATTGTAGTAGCCCTCTTTCACATGGGTCAAAAAGTTTTCACAGGTTTTAGGGGCCTGCTGGGGGAAAAACATCAGCTCAATCTCCCCCAGGGAGGTCTTCAGGGTGACAATCGGAGTGCCCTTTTTGGGCGATTCAAACTGGATCAATGGTAATCTTCCTCTCACATCAAATAAAGTCTTCTATCCACAAGGCCGGGAGCTTCCGCTCCGGCGGCCGGTCGGGCTATTCCACGGTGCGCAGTGTGATGTTGGTGACAATGACATCCTCTTGGGGGACGTTCTCCGTCTGAGGGAGGTTGCAGATTTTCTGCACCACATCCATCCCGCTGACCACCTGGCCGAAGACGGTGGTCTTGCTGTCATGCCAAGGGGCTCCGCCTTTTTCCTTATAGGCGTCAATCACCTTTTGCGGGTATTTTGCCTCTTCCATCTGGCGGATGGTCTTCTGGGGCAACTCGCCGGAACAGACCACATAGAACTGGCTCCGGTTGCTGTCCGCCCCGGTGGACACCATACAGACCGCCCCAGTAAAGTGCCACAGATCATAGCCGAATTCATCCTCAAAAGGGCCGCCCCAAATGCTGTCCCCCCCGGTGCCGTCGTTGTTGGGGTCGCCGGTCTGGATGCGGTTGTTCCTCACCACCTGGAAAATTTTCAGGCCGTTGTAGTAGCCCTCGGTCACATGGGTAGTGAAGTTCTCCACCGCCTTGGGGGCCCGCTGAGGGTATAAGACCACTTCAAAGGCCCCTTGGGTGGTTTCAATGGTGGCGATGGTATCGCCGGATTTGGGTTCCTCCAGCTGAAACAGATGGATTTTATCCACATCCACCGTCTGGTTGTTCTCCACCGATGGGGGTATAAATGCCGGGTCGTTCCCCTTCTCTTGGCTGCACCCCAGCAGAAGCACGCCAGCTATCAGGAGCGGGAGAAAGATTTTCAATGTCTTCAATCGATCACCTCTTGGTGTTTCATATCCTGCGGGGACGGCAGTTTCCATGTTTCCCCAGAAAAAGGGCAAAATTCCTCGTGCGGGAACCTGGCCGCCTTTGGAGGCGTTTCCAGCTTGTCCGCCCAACCCAAGGCTGGAAGCACGCCCAGCACAACCAGATTGGCCAGCTGCCATGCAATCATTGTAACACAATCCCTTGGGGAAGAAAAGGGATTTTGCGCAAATCAAAAAGGCTGCAACCCAACTTGATTGCAGCCTTTACTTTATATTGTTCATGTTTCACCTTGGCAATCCTACAAAAAGGCCTTTCTACAATCCAAATCATTTGAAGTCTCTTTCCCATTCACGGGGAAACACACCTTTTTCAGATTGCACGCTTCCCGGGCCTACCTCTTTACTACTTTCGAGGGGCGACCAACCGGTTTGCTTCATTCCTTTTCTTAAGAATGCAGGAACATAAATAGGGCAGATGCTATTTCATTGGACTCAACCTTTGCATCAAATTTTACTCGAACCAGAAATTGATTCTTCCATTGGACTCACCTGAAATATTTACTTTGGATGATTCAACTGTTTCCAACGCATACGGCAAAAGCTTTGGGGAAGCATGTATAGCGGTACTTGTAGAAAAATTCCACTGCATCATGGGCGGATATTCCAGGCCCAACAATCAACCGATCTATGCGTTCCGCGCGGCCCCGACCATATGGGACTGCTTTGGGGTATCTTCGTACATCGGAACCACTCCTCTCTCTGCGTTCTAGATTTCCATCTATCCCTTATTTCATCTATATAATACCCCATCCATTAGCTTTTGTCAATAGTTATTTTCCACATTTTATTATAAATTTTATTCAAAAATTCCTGCCGCAACAAGTTCTTGACAACCTTCCCCGGATGCATTAAACTGAGATATGAAAAGAGCAGCCCCTCAACCCGGGGCGCTGAATTAACAAGCATCATTCCCGCCCAGCGTGGAATGGGGAGGATTTATGGAACAGAACGAGTTTGGCAATGACATTTTGACTTTGGTGGATGAAGAAGGCGTGGAGCATTCCTTCGAGGTGCTGGACGCTATGGATTTCGAAGATGGCCACTACCTGGCCATGGTCCCGGTATTTGAGGAATCCGAAGAACTTCTGGACGACATGGGCGAGCTGGTAATCCTCAAAGCCGCTGGGGAAGAAGAAGACAGCTATCTGGAGCCCATTGAGGACGAGGATGAGTTCAACAAAGTCGCTGAAATCTTTATGGACCGCTTAAAAGACACCTTCGAATTCGAAGACTAATACCTGTGAAAAAAATCCCTGCTGTATACGATACTGTCGCCACTTTATAATCCAACACTTACTTTTCGGGAGAGCCATTCTCCTCTGACCGATTGCAGACCTCCCGGCCCAGCCGGACGAAGGGAGCATGACCTCAGAGGGAGCTCACCCACCTGTCTTCGGACGGGTTTTAAAAGGCGATGGAACGGTACGGCGGGGTATTTTTTTTGTTTTTTTGAGGAAAAGGAGGATCATCGTATGTCCCATTGGCAAGCGCGCACCGCGCTGATTTTAGGGGAAAGCGCCCTCTCCCGGCTGGCTGACGCCAGGGTTGCGGTGCTGGGCTTAGGCGGCGTGGGGGGCAGCGCAGCGGAGGCCCTCTGCCGGGCTGGCGTCGGCCACCTGCTCCTTGTGGACCACGACACAGTGGATGAAACCAACCTGAACCGGCAGCTTTTCGCCACCCGGGACGTGCTGGGGAAGAAAAAATGCCTAGTTGCTAAGCAGCGGCTTTCCACCATCCACCCAGAGGCGGAGATCCTCGCCGCTGACCAGTTTTACCTGCCGGACAACTGCAATTTCCTCTTTGATTTTAAGCCCGATTATGTGGTGGACGCCATCGACACGGTCACTGCCAAGCTCCACCTGGCCAAAGCCTGCTGGGAGAGGGGAATCCCCCTCATCGCCTGCCTGGGCACCGGCAACCGCCTAGACCCCTCCAAACTGACGGTGGGGGACATCGCAGACACCTCCGGGTGTGGCTGTCCCCTGGCCCGGGTCCTGCGCCGGGAGCTGAAAAAGCAGGGAGTCCCCCGGCTGCGGGTGGTCTTTTCCACCGAACAGCCCCTGCCTGCACAGGTGGCGGCGGATTCCCCTGCCGGGCGGCACAGCCCGGGGAGCAGCCCCTTTGTCCCACCAGCGGCAGGCTGCCTTCTCGCGTCGGTGGTTGTCCGGGATTGTTGCCAAATGGATGGGGGATCCAAATAATAGCAAATTTTCTGCTTGTGTTTTATTTATTTTTTTGGTATATTGTGATAAAGTGAGTTGCGTATCACTGAAACAAATGAGGAGGTTTATCCCAATGAAAAAGACAAAAATGCTTTCCGGCCTTTTGGCTGTAGTCCTGGTGTTTGGCTTGGCTCTGGCCGGCTGCGGAAGCAAAGTACAAGGCGAGCCTGGTGACGCTGTCCTGGGCTGCATGGAGTCCTTCAAAGCTATGGATTTTGACGCCATGGCCAACTATGTCTCCAAAACCGAGGAGATCCAGACCCTCAAAGACGAGTTTTCTTCTGAGGACTTGGACATTGTCAAAATGGTTTTGAAGCGGGCCACTTTTGAAGTGGTCAGCACCGACAAGGCTTCCGATGGCAAAACTGCCGAAGTCACCTTGAAGATCACCAACGTGGATATGAATGAAGCAATGACCGTCGCCCAGGAAAATCTGATGGCGTGGGCGATCGAGGAAGCTGCCAAGCCCGCCGCCGAGCAGCCTACCGAAGATGAAATCATGGCCAAAACTATGGAGATGTTGGACGCCGCCATCTCTGCGGAAGACGCCAAAACTTTGAGCAGCGAAGTCACCGTCCCCACCGCTGTGGAGGAGAACAAGTGGATCGTCACCGATCTGCCCGATGATGTCCTGAACGCACTGGCCGGCGGTATGGAGCTGTAATACCAAGTACATAAAACAAAGGGCCTGTGGGGAGATCTTCCCTGCAGGCCCTTTTGTGCGTGAGAGATATACCCACAAAGCAGAAAATTCTTTTCCATGAATGGGATTTCCCGCCCGGCGCTGGAGCTGCATATTTTTAAAACCAAATGGAATGCTAATCCAAAGAAGTTCCCAAAAAGGAGGAAGATACTGTGAACCGGATCAAAAGCGGCCTATTGGGCTTTGCGGCGGGCCTCCTCAACGGGTTGTTCGGTGCAGGCGGCGGCATGGCGGCGGTGCCCATGTTGTCTGCTATGGGGGTGGAGACCCGGAAATCCCACGCCACCTCCATCGCCATTATCCTGCCCCTTTCTGCGGTGAGCGCCTATCTCTACCTGCGGGGCGGGCACCTGGCCTGGCGGGAAGCCCTCCCCTACCTGCCCGGCGGGATCGCCGGCTGCTTGGCCGGTTCCTACCTCCTACCCCGGATGAGCACCCTGTGGCTCCGGCGGATCTTTGGGGCGCTGGTTCTATTCTCTGCTGTGAGGTTGTTGCTGCGATGAATATTGCCACTATAATCGCCGCCTTTTTTGCCGCTGTCCTCGGCTCCCTGGGCATGGGCGGGGGCGGGGTGCTGCTGATTTATCTGACGGTATTCCAAAACATGGCCCAGCTGGATGCCCAGGGGATGAACCTGCTGTTTTTTCTGCCCATCGCCGCCCTGTCCCTCCTCTTTCACGCCAAAAACAAACTGGTGGAGTGGAAGGTGGTCCTCCCTTCGGTGCTGTGCGGCCTCATTGGCGTCCCGGTGGGCTCTTGGATTGCCGGGAAGCTGGGGTCCCAGCTCCTTTCCAAGGCGTTTGCTCTCTTCCTCATCTACATCGGCTGCCGGGAGCTCTTTTCCAAAAAGCAGCAGGAAGATCCCCCGCAAAAATGACCTGCTATCCATCCCCCTTGGAAGAATCCTTCCAAGGGGATTTTTTCATATTGCAAATCTCCCTTCAAAATCGATTTCTTTGCGGTATAAAGCTTTTCATTTCCGCTCAAACTACTATCGAAGTTTTCAAAAGCAAAATTTGCTCCTGCCACCGCGTCCGGCAGGGCGGAAATGGAGATCATCACTATGAGCAAACAAACCAAAGGCAATTTTAGTAAATTCATGGCTGGCAAAGGTTTTTATGTGGCCCTCACCTTCTGCCTGATCGGCGCAGGAGCAGCCGCCTGGGCCGCAGTGGACCGCACCATCGACAGCATCGATCAGAACAACAAGGCCATCCTGGACCGGGCTTCTTCCAGCCTGCCCCTCTCTTCTTCGGAGTCAAACTGGGGTTTCCCTTCGCTGGAGGAAGCGGACAAGCCTCAAAGCGGCGTTTCCAAGCCGTCGGCTTCCTCCTCTTCGGCGGATACCTCTTCATCCTCGTCCGAGGCTTCTTCCGAATCTTCCAGCAGCTCCGAACCCTCGGAGCAGCCGGTACAATCGCCCGTTTTGGACTTCGTGCTGCCAGTGCAGGGCGAAATTCTCACCTCTTTTAGCCAAGGGGAGCTGGTCAAGGATGTGACCCTGGGTGAATGGCGCACCCACGACGGGGTGGACATCAAAGCGGATAAAGGCGCTGAAGTCTTTGCCGCTGCTGCGGGCAGCGTCACCAAAGTGGCCCAGGATACCCTGTGGGGCCAGGTGGTGGAAATCACCCACGGCGACGGTTCCATCAGCCGGTACTGCGGCCTGGCCAAGGATTTGGCGGTGAAGGAAGGGGACCTGGTCAACGCTGGCCAGACCATCGGCCAGGTGGATTCCATCCCCACCGAAATCTCCCTGCCCACCCACATCCACTTTGAACTGATAGGCTCTGACGGCAACCTGGACCCCTTGGCCATCATCGGCCGGTAAGGTCATAAAAGATTCACAATTGAGGGTGCAACAAAACGGGAGCCCCCTGCCACTGATAAAATAGAGAGGCGAGGGAGTCCCATCCTGCCCCGCCAGCGAAACCACCATCTCTAAGGCTTTGGCGGGGTGTGCCCCATACGTGTTATGCACTCTTACCAATCAACAAATCCTCCTGTTTGCCTCTCTCACAGACAGTCTGCAAAAGGAATGTGCTCGAGCCGACCCAAGCGGCAAAACCCCCGCGGCGTTCTTCCCGCCGCGGGGGTTTTGCTTTTTGCTTTTCTATTGCGCCCCTCAGCCTCATCCCGTAAGATAGAGGGCTCACCTTCTGCTCAAGGGCTTCCGGCTGACACCGCAGAATATCATCGCCTGATTTGGGGGAGCCCGCTTGTGGCAATGTGCTGCGCCTTGGTTTGGTGGCTCCCAACGGAAGGTCCACATGGGGAATATGGATGGCTTTTCAAAATCCTCTCCCTCCCCATGGGGACAGGAGATTTGCCACCACCCCAAATTTCCATCTGGGGCCACCGCCGGGTCCTTTTCCCCACAAAGAAAAAACAGCGAAGGCAATTGCCTTCGCTGTTTTGCAGCATCGGATTACAGGGTGGGTTTCTTGTGGTTCGGATTGTCGGTGATGGTGACGGGGGTGATCTCCTCCCCGTCCCGCATCAGGCGGGCCATGACCACAAACCGCTGCCGGTCACTGGGGCCATAGGCCCGGGTGCAGGTGGACAGGGTCAGGATTTTATCGGTGGTGTTGACGTCCACATCGTAGGTGAAGCGGCTGCGGCGCTGGGCCTCCTGAATGATGTACAGGAAGTTGGGGTCCTCGGGATCGCTGGCGATGTAGTTGAAGTCCACCTCGGTATAGAAGACGGCGAACACTTTAAAAATCATGCTCTCATCTTCGGTGGAATACTGGATATAGGGGGTCTTTTGGGCAAAATTCAGATGATGGAAAGCGGTCAGCTGGGCAAACATCCGGTCATTGACATTTCCGATGCGGGGGTTGGCCGAAATATTGGTCCAGTTGTGGCCGTACAGCACGGTGTTGCGGCTGATATCCGCCTTTTTGCCGAACTTGGTGCCGGAATCCGCCCAGATGACGCCGTCCCGGCTCTGCTCTTTGTAATACCCCAAGTTGGAATAGTAGTTGTTGTCTGGGCCGATGACCACTGGGTAGCTGATGTTGGTGTTGGGGACCTTGATCCAACCCCGGACATCGGCGTTGATGGCCTTCCACTGGGGAATGTTCGCCGCGCCGGAAGCTCCCAGAGAATTGGGATCAAAGGTGGCTGGGGCCTGGCTGGAAGCCGCTCCAGAAGAGCTTGCCGCAGAGGAATTGCCATTGTTCACCGGTGCCGAGCTGGAAGCTGTCCCATTGGAAGCGGGGGTGCTGGAAGCCTGGCTGGAGGAGCCGGAAGACTGGCTGGAAGAGCTGGAAGACGCCTGCTGGCTGTGGGACTCCTCCTCTTGGGGGAGCTGCTGCTCTGCCAGCTGCTGGTTCCGTTCAGCCAGGAGATGATTGGCCCGGGTGGAGAGCACCGAGGCCAAATCGCGGCCGCTGACCACCGATACGGTGCTGGAAGCCATCGCGTCGATAGGACGGCTTACAAATGTATTGCTGAGGGCATACCCCACACTGCCCATAGCAAGGGCGGAGGCAATGGCCATCACAGCGATTCTGCCGTAGCGGAGCTTCATTTTCTTTTTGCGCCGGCGGGGAGTTGCCGCGCTTTGATTTTGTTGTTTCCGTTCCATGGTTGCACCCCTTGTTTTACAAAAAATTGGATTTTGGGCGGAGGGATTTTTCCTCCCACCGCCAACCCGCCGCAGGAACCGGCGGGGAGAAGGCGCAGCGCTCTTTTTGAGGACAGCGCACTGGTATGTTGTCTTGCTTTTTCCATTTTAGCCGCTGGAACTAGTTTTCCCCGCGGCGCGGAAGAACATCCCCAAAAGGGAATTTCCCTCCAAAAAAAGGATTGAGAAAATGGCTCTATCCCCGGTTTTGTCAATCCCCCGGCCAAGCAGTCATTGTCTCGCATTCATTATAACATATCGGTGGTGATTTGTGGAATAAAATATTTCAAAAATTGTCGCCAAATTTTCATCGAATTGCTATAATTTCCTGGCCTTTCCTCCCCTGCCTGTGCTACAATGGGTCCGAGGCAGTTTTTAGGGGGAGAGGGATCTGCTGGGGAAACTCTCCATTTCAAGCCCTGGGGCATCATCCAAAAGCCCCATCCGGGCAAACCCGCAGCACCTGCCTGTAGAATAGGACTATAAAACCCAATACTTTCCAGTGTAAGGAGGCTGACCGCCTATGCTTTATTACTATTCTCTGCAATCCCGTTTGGGCACTATCACCTTAGTCCAAGCCGGGGAAGCCCTGATTCGGCTCATCCTCTCCCCCCAGGACGCGGACCTTGTCAAAGACCCATATCTCGCCCGGCATTTTCTCGGGGAGGAGTTGGAAGAGCGGCGCACCGACCTGATGGACCGGTTTGTCATCCAGCTGGCCGCTTACCTCAAGGGCAAACAGAAGGGATTTGATCTGCCTTACCAGCTGTATGGCTCCCCCTTTGCCCGCCGGGTTTGGGAGGAGCTGGGCCGCATCCCCTATGGGGAGACAGTCTCCTATGGAGAGCTGGCCAAACGCTGTGGCACCGAAGGCGTCCAGGCAGTGGGTACCGCTGTGGGAAACAACCCCCTGCCGCTGATCCTGCCCTGCCACCGGGTAATCCGAGCAGATGGGGCTCTGGGGCAGTACAGCGCCGGGGAGGGGCCCAGCACCAAGCGTCTCCTTCTCCAGCTGGAGGGTGCCGCCTTTCGGGAGCAGGTCACCTAACAAAAAAGCGCCGGCAATGCCGGCGCTTTTTTGTTAGCCCGATTATTCAAAGTGGGAAAGAACCACCTGGGCAAAAATTTCCATGCCCACATCCAGGGAGGAGATGGAGATGTGCTCCCCGCGAGTGTGGGCGCCTTCGCCCAGATACACCCCGAAGCAGACCGCCGGCACCCCTTGGGACAAGGGGATGTTGCAGTCGGTGGAGCCGGAGCAGGTGGTCATTTCCAGCCCATGCTCCTTGGCGGCGCTGCGGACCAGCTCCACCAGGTGGGAATTGTCCACATCCCCTTTGCAGGGCCGGTTGCCCACCAGTTCCACATCCACCTCCACCCCCATGCTGCGGTAGGTGGCGATACAGTTTTCAAACAGGCGATCCATAATTTCCAGGGCCTCCCGCTTGTCGGAGCGGTACTCATAATACATCTCGCAGCTCTGGGCGATGGTATTCACCGAGGTGCCCCCCTGGATCAGCCCCACGTTGTAGGTGGTCTTGCCCAGGTCGGGCACCTTCATGGCGTAGAAGGTGGAGATCATCTGGCTCATGTAATAGATGGCGTTGCGGTTGCCAAAATCCCCGTAGGAGTGGCCGCCCTCCGTTTTGAGTTCAATGCGGTACCGTTTGGAACCCACCGCGTCGTTCACCACCTTGCGGTAGTTGCCGTCGATGGCGAACAGCCGGGAAACCCGGCCCTTGTAATCCTCCATGACCTGACGCACCCCTTTCAGGTTGCCCAAGCCCTCCTCCCCGGTGTTGAGGACAAAGAGGATGCCCGTCTTGGGGGTGAGGTTCATCTCGGTGACCATCCGGGCCATCTCCATCACCGCGACGGCATTGGCGGTGTCGTCGCCGATGCCAGGGCCGTAGATGGTATCCCCTTCGATGCGGACCGGCAGTTCGTCGGTGTCGGGGAACACCACATCGGTGTGGCCTAAAAAGGCCACCAGCTCATCGCAGCCTTCGGCGTGGTACGGGTACACCACATTGAGGGCGCTGTCGATATACACCCCTTCTGCGCCAAAGGATTCCAGATATTCTTTGCACCACTGGGCGCGTTTTTCCTCGTGGTTGGAGGGGGCAGGGATTTTGCCCAGGGTGACGATTTCATCAATCATCCGGGGGCGGTTGTCGGTCAGGTACTTTTTTACAGCAGGGGTCAGGCCCATCCAAAACATCTCCTTCTATCTTCGGGCCGCTTTAGCGGCCGCGGTTGACGATAATCATGGCGGAAATCACACTTAGGACAAAAGCGGCGCAGCCAGCGGCCACCATCACCATACCCACGATAGGTGCCCAGATGTTGGGCTTTTCAATCCGTTCGATTCGCACAGTTCCTTCCTCCTTTCTACACCAGGGGTTGGTCAATGGGCATGCTGGCCGTCCCGTTGAGGGACAGTCCGGCAATCTGCCCGTCCAGGTATTCATAGTAGGCTTGGGAGCCGATCATGGCGGCGTTGTCGCCACACAAATTCAGGGGCGGCATATACAGTTGATATCCCTGTTCCTGACAGGCGTTTTCCAGCATGGAGCGAAGGCCGCTGTTGGCCGAGACGCCCCCGGCCACCACGATGGTGCGGTAGCCGTAGGTATCAGCAGCCAGCATCAGGCGGCCGGTCAATATCTCCGCCACCGTCTTTTGGAAGGAGGCGCAGAGGGAGTCGGTGTCCACCTCCTGCCCCTTTTGGGCGGCGTTGTGAATCAGGTTGATCACCGCAGTTTTTAGGCCGGAAAAGCTGAAGTCATAGGGGCTGCCCTCCACCTTGGGATGGGGCAGGGGATATTTGGCTGGGTCCCCTTTCTGGGCGGCCTTGTCCACGAACACCCCGCCGGGATAGGGGTACCCCATGGCCCGGGCGGCCTTGTCGAAAGCTTCGCCGGCGGCGTCATCCCTCGTCTTGCCGATGACCGAAAATTCGGTGTAGGATTTCACCTCAATGATGTGGCTGTGCCCGCCGGAGGCCACCAGGCAGAGGAAGGGCGGTTTCAAGTCCGGGTGGGCCAGATAGTTGGCGGCGATGTGTCCCCGGATGTGGTGCACCGGGATGAGGGGCTTCCCCGCCGCCAGGGCAAGGCCCTTGGCGTAGTTGACACCCACCAGCAGCGCCCCGATGAGGCCGGGTGCGGCGGTGACCGCCACCGCGTCCACATCTTCCAGATTGCAGCCCGCCTCCCGGAGGGCCTCATCCACAATGCCGACGATGTTTTCGGTGTGGCGCCGGCTGGCGATCTCCGGCACGACCCCGCCGTATTTGCGGTGCTCCTCCACCTGGGAATTGACCGCGGAAGAGAGGACCTTCCGGCCATCCTCCACCACGGCGGCGGCGGTTTCGTCGCAGGAGCTTTCAATGGCTAATATCTTCAACGGTTCATCTGCCTCCTTTTTATTCGTCCAAATACCGGGTCAGCAGCAGGGCGTTCTCCACAGGGTTTTGATAGAAGTTTTTCCGCTCCCCCACCTGCTGGAACCCGTGGGCCTCATAGAGAGCCCTGGCCCCCTGGTTGGAGGGCCGGACCTCCAGGGTGAGGAAGGCCATGCCCTCTTTCTCCCCATAGGCGATTAAGGTGCCCAGCAGAGCGGATGCCACCCCTTTGCGCCGGTGGGCGGGGAAGACGGCCACATTGTCGATGTAGCCCTCGTCCAGCACCCGCTCCATCCCCAGGTAACCAACCACCTCCCCATCCAGGCAGGCGGCGAAAAACACCGACGATGGCCGCCCCAGCTGGGCCCGAAGGGTCCCTTCGCTCCAAGGGGTGGAGAAGCACTCCCGCTCCAGGGCGGCGATGGCCTTGATGTGCTCCTCCCCCATGGGCAGGATGTTCAGCCCCTCCATTAGAACACCATCAGATTGATGCCGGTTTTGGGATCGGCTTTGCGCTCGATCACCATGTCCAGCTTGCGGATGAACAGCTCGCAGGTGGCGCTGACCACCGCCTCGTTGAGGTGGCCGCCATGGGCCAGGCCCTTGTCATCCCCCAAGGTGGCGTGGATATGTAAATAGAGCTCCCCGTCTTTGGTGGAGACGTTGCCGATGAGGGCGGTGATCTCCATATCCTGGTCAAAGGTGTTGGAAACATAAGCGTTTTTGGTGAAATCGAAGATCCCCACCACACTGTGATCAGCGGCGCCAAGGCCCTGGATGGTGCCGGCTTTGACCCCTTCATTCTCACAGATGGCGCGGATGGAGGAGACGATCTCCTCCCCCTTTTCCAGACGGACGGCGATGGTGTCGCCACAGGTTTTGTATACCATGCAGATTCCCCTTTCTTGTGTGGATCGGTGATGGGAGGCCCCGCAGGGCCTCCCCGCTATTTGGCTTCAAACCAGGTTTTGCCCACCTTGGCCTCCACCGACATGGGTACTGACAGCTGGACGGCGCCCTCCATCTCCTCCCGGAGGATGGCAGCGGCCTTTTCATTCTCCTCCACCGGCGATTCCACAATCAGTTCGTCGTGGATCTGTAGCACCAACCGGGATTTCATCCCCTCAGCGGCCAGGCGGCGGTGGACCCGCACCATGGCAATTTTGATGATGTCGGCGGCAGTCCCTTGGATGGGGGTGTTCATCGCCACCCGCTCCCCAAAGGCTTTGAGGTTGTGGTTGCTGGCGGTGAGTTCCGGCAGGTAGCGGCGGCGGCCAAAGAGGGTCTGGACATAGCCGTGTTCTTTGCCAAAGGCAATGGTGTCCTCCATATACTGCTTCACACCGGAATAGGTGCGCAGGTAGTCTTTGATGTATTTGTCGGCCTCAGCCACCGAAACCCCGATGTCCTGGGAGAGGGAGAAAGCCCCAATGCCGTAGACAATGCCGAAGTTGACCGCTTTGGCCCGGGAACGCATCAGCGGGGTGACGTAGAGGGGGGGCAGGTTGAACACCTGGCTGGCGGTGGCGGTGTGGATGTCCGCCCCGTGTAGGAAGGCGTCGATCATGTTTTTATCTTGGGCGATGTGGGCCAGCACCCGCAGCTCGATCTGGGAATAGTCGGCGTCCACCAGCATCTCGCCGTCACCCGCCCGGAAGAACTTGCGCAGGTTGCTGCCGATTTCGGTGCGGACCGGGATATTCTGCATATTGGGCTCAATGGAGCTGATGCGGCCGGTCCGGGTCTCGGTCTGCTGGAAACTGGTGTGAATCCGGCCGTCCTCCCCCACCACCTTCAAAAGGCCGTCCACATAGGTGGATTTCAGTTTGGTCAGCTTGCGGTATTCCAGAATATCTTCAATGATGGGGTGTTTGCCCCGCAGGGACTCCAGCACGTCGGCATTGGTGGAATAGCCGCTTTTGGTCTTTTTGCGGGTGGGCAGCCCCAGCTTGTCAAAGAGGATAGCCCCCAGCTGCTTGGTGGAGTTGATGTTGAACTCCTCCCCTGCATGGGCGTAGATGCTGGCCTGCAGCCGGGCGATGTCCACATCAAGGCCCTGGCCAAAGGCGATGAGGCCGGGGACATCCAGCTCCACCCCGATGCACTCCATGTCCGCCAGCACCTGGGCCAGGGGGATTTCAATATCCCGCAGCAGGGAATCCTGCCCATGCTCCACAATCTGGGCGGAGAGCCGTTCCCACAGGGGGATGAGCCGGAGGCCGTCGCCCCCCAAAGCCTGCCATTCCTCCGGCAGTTCGGTGCAGGAGAAGGGGGCCACCTGGTATTCGTCCGCCAGCCGGCGGATGGTGTATTCGGTGGAGGTAGGGCTTAACAAATACCCCGCCAACTCCACATCAAAATCTACGTTTTGTATATTGATATCGTGATAATACCCATAGCGATGAAGCTTTTTGGATTCGGTGGTCACCAGTTTTCCAGGGAAGGCCAAAACCCGGCCCAAAACCGAGGCAAAGGGCTTGTCTTCCCGGGAGAGAAGGGCCATCTCCTCCTGGCCGGCCAGGCACAGGGCGGTGATTTCATCCCCCTCAAAGGCGAAGAGGGCAAAGAGCCGCTCCTCCCCCAAAAGGCGGGTCAGCTGGCCCTCTTTGGGGGAGATATGAGGGGTGATCTGGGGCTTTTCATCCGGCTTGTTCACTGCGGGGGCCGCCGATTCTACCGTTCCGTGGAGGCCCAATTTCTCAATCATCGTGTGCATCTCCAATTTGGAGAGGAGGGTGTAGGCCGCTTGGACATCCCGCTCTTTGAGGCGGTAATCCTCCAAATTGCAGTCAATGGGGGCGTGGCGGTCGATTTCTGCCAGCTTGCGGCTCAGGTAGGCCATCTCTTTGCCCTCTTGGAGCTTTTTGCGGACGCCGGGTTTGACGTCAATGGTGTCCAAATTCTCATAGATGGCATCTACGCTGCCAAACCGGGAGATGAGATCCAAGGCCGTCTTCTCCCCGATGCCGGCCACGCCGGGGATGTTGTCGCTGCTGTCCCCCATCAAAGCTTTGACCTCGATGAGCTGTAAGGGCTCCACTCCATATTTTTCCCGGATGGCGGCGGGGTCGTAGAGGGTGGATTCGGGGCGGCCCATCTTGGTGGCAGCTAGGCGCACCGCCACCTGGTCGCTGACCAGCTGGAGGCTGTCCCGGTCCCCAGTGGCGAGGACACATTCCTGCCCCTGCTCTACACACACCCGGGAGAGGGTGCCCAGGATGTCGTCCGCCTCAAAGCCGGGCAGCTCCACAATGGGGTAGCCCAAATCGGTAAGCAGTTCTTTGAGCACTGGCAGCTGTTGGGCCAGCTCCTCCGGCATCCCCTTGCGCTGGGCTTTGTAGCCGTCGTACATCTCATGGCGGAAGGTGGGGTGCTTGACATCAAAAGCACAGGCGATGGCATCTGGCTGCACCTCGTCGATAATCTTTAAAAGTATATTCAAAAAGCCATAGATGCCGTTGGTGTACTGGCCATCTTTGGTCGTCAAAAGCTTGATGCCGTAAAAGGCCCGGTTGAGTACGCTGTTGGAATCAATCACCAATAGTTTCATTGTTTCCTCCACGGGGACATGCCCGAATGTATTCTTTGTTCCGCCCAGGGCGGATAAAACGCGAGGGATTGCAGATAGCCCGCAGGACGCGGGCCACTTGGAAAATTCTCCAAGCAATGCGCCCCAAAATTGTGTTGCGGCGTTGCCACAGGAAGGGCGGCCCCTCAAAAAGGCATTGCTCCTATACGGGCCCGAGAGGGATTTCTTCCCCAATGATCGCTTTGCGGCTCTTGTAGCATAAAATCTTCACAAGCTTTAAGAATTGCGGTGCGGCTCTGCCGCAAAGAGCTTTGCCCTGCAAGCAATTCTTCGAATGCCACAGGCTTCGCCTGTGGCTATTGTACCACAAATCCTCGCAAAAAGAATGGCTTTTGCTGTTTTTTCCACCAGGAAATGCTATAATAAAGACAGTTGACCGCCTGGGATGGGCAGTTTTCCCCTCTGCCTGGGCGGGCCTATATGATCAGCCTCCCCCATTCCTTTCCTGCACCCAAGCGGCAATGCCGCACCTAAAAATAGAAAGGAGCCTTTACCATGTGTCCATCCTATGACCGCGACCAATTGGTTCTCCTCTTGCAGCAGCTGATCCAAATCCCCAGCATTGCCCCTCCAGGAGATGAGGCCCCCTGCGCCGACCTGCTGGCCCAATACCTGGGGGATTGCCCCAACCTGGAACTCTCTTTCCAGGAGATCGGCGAGAACCGTAAGAACTTGATCGCCACCCTCAAAGGCACTGGGGAGAAGAAGGCCATCCTCCTCAACGGCCACCTGGATGTAGTCCCTGTGGGGGAACGGGCCAACTGGAAGTATGATCCCTTCGGGGCACAGATTGTGGACGGCACCATGTATGGCCGGGGCACCGGCGACATGAAAGCCGGCCTGCTGGCTTTGGCCGCCGCCCTAAAACTCCACGCCCAAAGCGGAAAGCCCCTCAAAGGGGATGTGGTCTTTTTGGCCACCTGCGGCGAGGAAGTAGACGGCTGCGGCGCCCGCGCTTTTGTCAAGGACCACGACATGAGCGCCTTTGACGCCTCCATCATCGCCGAGCCCACCGGCTCGGCGGTCGTCTCGGCGGAGAAGGGCCTGCTTTGGGTAAAAATCCACTCGGCAGGGGTCACCGCCCACGGGTCGGTGCCGGAAACCGGGGTCAATGCCATCCAATATCTGATGGAGGCCTTGTTCCACATCAAAGCCGGGTTCAACCCCCAGAGCATCCACCCCACTTTAGGCAAGACCACCATGAACATCGGGGTGTTCCACGGCGGCATGGAGCCCAATATCGTGCCGGACAGCGCCTATGCCTCCATCGATTTCCGCTGTGTGCCCGGCTATGACCACAACGACGTACTCCAATTGATCGACGACTCCATCGCAAAGGTCAAGGCGGAACACTCGGATGCCAATCTGTGGGTGGAGATCCTCAACAACCGGCTGCTCATCTCCACCCCCGACGACCACCCCCTGATCCAGAAAGCGGTGGAGCTGAACCGGAAGATGGGCCTTTCCACCACCATCGAAGGTAAAGTGGCCTGCACCGATGGCTCCATCCTCAACACCGTCTGCGACACCCCCATGCTCATCTACGGCCCCGGCGAGTCCAGCCAGGCCCATGTCTACGACGAGTATGTCACCTTGGAGGCGTTCCACAACAATGTCGCCTTCTTCTACGACATTTTGGAGGAGCTGTTGGGCTAACGGCGCCCCCTCAAAAAAACAGCCTTGTCTTTTCCAAAGACAAGGCTGTTTTTCTTATCAACCCAGTTGGATCAGAGGACGGCTTTGTCCAACTCCCGGGCGATGGCGGCGATCTCATCCCGATAGGCCAGCATCCGGCTGCGGGCCTCCTTCAGATCGATGGTGAGGAGCCTCCTATTCTCCACCACCAATTCCCCGTCCACAAATACCGACTCCACATTGGAGGGGTTGGCGCTGTAAACGATGACCGAGTAGTAGTCGTAGATAGGGTTCATGTTGACGCTGTCGGTCTCAAAGATGACAAGATCCGCCCGCTTGCCCACCTCCAAGGAGCCGGTGATTCCGTCAAGTCCCAGGGCCTTGGCCCCGCCGATGGTGGCCATCTCAAAGATCTCCTTGGCTGGAAAGAGGCTGCGGTCGTGGTTGAACAGCTTCTGCACCTTGCCCACCAAGGGCAGCTGGGTGAGGATGTCGATGGTGTTGCCGCTCATAGGGCCGTCGGTGCCCAGGCTGACGGTGATCCCCCGCTCCCGCATCTTTTTGATGGGGGCCACCCCTTTGGCCCCTTTGGCGTTGGAGCCGGCGTTGTAGGACACTTTGACCCCCCGCTTCTCATAGATATCCAGGTCGTTTTCCTCTAAATTGATGGAGTGGGCGGCCAAAAACCGGTTGTCCAGCACCCCGATGCTGTCCAAATACGCGACAGGGGTCATGCCATGATCCCGCAGGCAGTCCGCCTGCTCATAGCCCATTTCAGCCACATGCATGCAGAAGATGATGCTGTTTTCCCGGGCGATGCGGTGGCATTCCTGGAGATGGGCGGTGTCGTTGGTGTAGATGGCGTGGCAGTTCACCGCCGGGGTGATGCGGGGATGGCCTTTCCACTTCTTGACGAACTCCCGGGTATAGGGGATGCCGCCATAGGGCTCCTTGGCGCTGGGAGAGGGGTTGCAAAGCACCGTCTCGGACAGCACCCCCCGGATGCCCGCCTTCTCTGCCTCCCGGGCGATGTCATCTTCAAAATAATAGGCGTCGTAAACGGTGGTCACCCCACCCAGCAGCAGTTCGGCAAAGGCGTAATTGGCCCCGGCTACCGCCATTTCCCGGGTCATGGCGGTGCGTTCCAAGGGGAAGAGGTACCGTTTCAGCCGGTCGGGCACATCGTCCGCCAAGCTGCGGAACACCATCATCGACAGGTGGCTGTGGGTGTTGATCATGCCGGGGGTGATGATCTTGCCCCGGCAGTCCAGGACGGTGTACCCGGCAAATCGGGATTCCTCCAGCTGAGCGGTGGGGCCGATCTCCTGGATGGAGTTGCCCTCCACCGCCAGGTAACCGTCCTCATAGAGGGTAAAATCGGCGTCCATGGTGAGGATCGCCGCATTTTTGAGCAAGTACTGTGCCATGGTGTCTTTCCTTTCCGCCAATGGGTTTTATTTGGTTTGGCTGGCCTTGACGTATTCGATGGCCTCTTTGCCGGTCATGTGGTCGATCTCAACGCCGATGAGGATGGCTTGGGTACATCCCCCCACCTCCGCCTCCTGCTTCTCCCGAGGCTGGTCGGCAGAGTATTTGGCGGTGAGGGCCAGAAAGGCATCCCGCCTCTCTGCGGCATCCTCCACCACAAAAGCCCGGCCAAAGGCGATGACACTGCGGAAATAGGTGGTGTATTCGGCGCTGACCACCGTGTCCTCATCCACCACGGCAAAGGAGACCTTGGGTTGCCGCCGGATGGCGTCCACCTTGTGGCCCGCCTTGGCCGAATGGAAATAGAGTTTGCTGTTGTGGTACACATAGCTCAAGGGCACGGCGTAGGGATAGCCGTCGTCCCCCTGCACTGCCAGCACCCCGTTGGTGCCCCGGCGAAGGACTTCTTCCACCCTGTCCAAAGGGAGCTCCTGGCGGATTCTGCGCATCTTGCGAAACATGGTGTCCTCTCCTTTTCCACAATGTCTGTCTTTTAAAAAAGGGCCTGCCGATGGCGGCAAGCCCTTTTAGGGGGATATCGATTACTGGTTCAGGGTCTTGTTCCACATGTCGACCCAGTTCTCAAGCAGGGGGTTGACCACGCTGAAATCCACGATGTTGGACTGGTTGGCAGTTTCCACAGTGGTCAGCTTTTTAGCGGCTTCCTCGGGGATCTCCACCTGGGTGTTGACCGCGGATTCGGGGACGTTCAGTGCGGCATCCAGCTGGTTCTCCTCCGAGAGGACATAGTTGATGAACTCATAAGCCAGGTCTTTCTGGTCGGAGTTCTTGACGATGTTCACGGTGTTGAAGTTCAGGTAAGCGCCCTCGGTGGGATCGATGAACACCAGGTTGGTGTTGGAATCGCCCATGGTGTTGTAGGCGAACTCAGCGGCCAAAGCCACCGAGATCTCACCAGAGGAGAACATGTTCTTCAGGTCGGAGGATTTGGAATAGGTCTTGACGATGTTGGGCTTCAGCTCCTCCAAAGCTTTGAAAGCGGCTTCGCCGCCATCGGTGGCATAGTCCACGCCGGCGTAGTTGGAAGCCACGGTGACCATAGCGGGGCCAAAGGTGGTGGAGATGTCGGGGATGGCCACCTGGTCGCGGTACTCTTCTTTCCAGATGTCGGCAAAGGAGGTGATCTCACCGGCCTTCTCCGGGTTGTAGATAATGCCCAGGCGGTTCATGGTGACTGCGGGGCCCTGTTTGGATTCCTTCAGGAAGTCCGCTTTTTCCAGCAGGTATTCCGCGTTGGGGATGCGGGAGTAGTCGATCTCTTCAAACAGGCCGGCGTCCACACCCTGCTGGGCGTACTGCTGAGCCAGGTAGATGACGTCCACATCGGTGTTGGGGTCGTTTTTCAGCTTGGTCAGGCGCTCACCGTTGGTGCCGCCCTCATAAACCACGGTGCAGTTGTACTTCTCCTCAAAGGGCTTGATGACGGTGTCCTTGATCCGGTCATCGGCCAGGGCGAAGTTGGAGACCACCAGGACGGGCTTCTCCCCGGAAGCGTCATCCGCCCCCTGGGACGAAGAACTGCTGGAATTTCCGCCATTGCTGCAAGCAGCCAGCATGCTGGCGCAGAGCAGAAGGGCTACCATAGCCTTAAACTTCTTCATACTTGTTTCCTCCTACATTGTCTTTTGGTATTTTTGTTTCTATCGAACACAGCAACCTGTGCAGCGAGCTGTTTGGGGCGGGGGCTTGTCCCCCATGGTAGCAGAACCAGAGCGCAAAATCAGGCGAATCATCGTTGGTTACACCACTACCAGCTTTTGGGGAGGCAGATAGAGGCGGACCCTCTCCCCCGCCTCATGGGTGCGGGTGTTGGAGCCGTTGGCCACCAGGTCGCCAAAGGGGGTGGCAACCTTGTACTGGTAACTCTTGCCCAGATAGGTGCGGACTGTCACTGTGCCCTCGATCACATTGTTCTCCTCTTGGGAGCCGTCCTCCAAGAGGACAATGTCGTCGGGCCGGATGGTCCCCTTGGGGGCATCCATCTCCCGCTCCGGCAGATGGCCAATCTCAAACCGGGTGTCCCCGCAGTAGTAGCCGTCCTCCCGCTTTTCCAAGGGGAAGAAATTCTCAAACCCCACAAACCGTGCCACGAACTCGGTGGCCGGGTGGGCGTAGATATTTTCCGGGGTGTCGTACTGTTCAATGATGCCGCCGTTCATCACCGCCACTTTATCGGAGATGGAGAAACACTCCTCCTGGTCGTGGGTGACAAAGACAGTGGTGATCTTCAGCTTCTGCTGAAGCTCCCGAATCTCCACCCGCATTTTCAGGCGGAGCTTGGCGTCCAAATTGGAGAGGGGCTCGTCCAGGAGCAGCAGCTCCGGCTGAACCACCAGGGCACGGGCCAAGGCCACCCGCTGGCGCTGGCCGCCGGAAAGTTCCCGGGGATACCGCTTGCCCAAGTCCGCCAGGTCCACGGTGGCGAGGATCTCCTGCACCTTAGGGGCGATCTCCTGCTGGGGCATTTTTCGCATCTTCAGGCCGAACGCCACGTTTTCCTCTACCGTCAGATGGGGGAACAGGGCATAGCTTTGGAACACGATGCCGAAATTCCGCTTGTGGATGGGAACCTTGGTGAAGTCCTTGCCATTGAGGAGGAAGGAACCCCCATTGGGTTCAATAAAACCGGCGATCACCCGCAGGGTGGTTGTTTTTCCGCAGCCGGAGGGCCCCAAAAGGGAGATGAGTTTGCCCTCCTCAATGTCCAGGCACAGGTTGTTGAGAATCTTCTTTTTTCCGTCGTAGGCGACGTCGATATTCTTCAGCTGGATAAACGACACAGCAGTTCCTCCTATCGTTGGGTAGCTTTCCTCAGTTCAGAACGGTTTTCCGACTGCCGCCGGAACGAAAATACCAGTTATAAGACCATTATCAATGTCCCCGCGGTGATCAGAGCCCCGCCAATCCACGCTTTCATGGTGGGCTGCTCATGGAGGAACACAAACGCCAGTACTAGCGTGATGACAACACTCAATTTATCGACGGGAACCACTTTGGAGGCTTCGCCCATCTGCAAGGCCCTGTAGTAAAAGAGCCAGGAAGCCCCAGTTGCCAATCCGGATAAAATCAAGAAGAGCCAGCTCTTCCTGCTGATTTCGGTGATCCCGGACTGTGTGCCAGTCAGGAACACCATCCCCCACGCCATGGCCAAGACTACCATCGTCCGGATTGCCGTGGCCAGGTTGGAATTGACCCCTTCAATTCCGATTTTCGCCAATATGGAGGTCAGCGCAGCAAAGACCGCAGACAAAAGAGCGAACACAAACCACACAGCGATTTCCCCCTATCATTCCGGCTATTTCCCCACCTTGACAAGCTTTTCGGTGACCAGCATGATGGCGAAGGACATGATCATCAGCAGGACCGAAAGTGCAGAAACGGTTGGGTCGTAGTTGTATTCAATGTAGCTCATCATCGCCACCGGCAAGGTGGTGACCCCAGGGCCGGAGAGGAAGATGGTCAAGGGAACATTGTTAAAGGCGTTGATGAAGGCCAAGAGGAAGGCCGACACAATGCCGGAGGAGATATTGGGCAGCACAATTTTAAAGAAGACGGTCAGACGGCTGGCCCCCAGGCTCATGCCGGCTTCCTCGATGGCGTAATCCAGGCTCTCAATGCTGGCCCCTACGATCCGGAAGGCGTAGGTCACCACCGAGATGGCAAGGCCCACCAGCAGCGCCACCCGGACGCTCAGCCGCAGGCGAACGATGATGAAGGTAAACAGGGCAAAGCCGCAGACCACCTGGGGCACCATGTTGGGGGAGAAAAACAGGTCCTTGATAAGCTTCTTCCCCTTAAAATTGTACCGGGAAAGGGCGTAGGCCCCGGGGATGCCCACCAAGAGAGCAATGACTGTCGCCGCTGTGGAGATCAAGAAGCTGAGCTGGAAAGCGTCGATGAAGGTCTGGTTGGAGAAGACGTTCTCATACCACTTCAAGCTGAACCCCACCGGCGGAAAGCTGATGTAGCTTTCGGTGGTAAAGGAGGTCAGCGCAATGAGGATCAGGGGTGCAAAGATGAAGAAGTAGACCAGCACCACCATAAACAGGAGGAAATAATTTTTTCGTTTCATCTTTCTTTTCCCCTCCTAAGCGCTTTTTTCGCCCAGTTTATCGGCGATGGTGTTGAGGGCGCCCACCACCAGATAGGAGGTGACGATCATCACTGTGGCGATGACCGAGGCCCGGGTCCAGTTGTCCAGCAGCATGGCCTGCTGGTAGATCAAGGTGGACATCATCATATTTTTGTTGCCGCCCAACATCAGCGGGGTGCTGTAGGCGGAGGCAGTGCCGGCAAAGACCAGCACGCTGCCCACGATGACCCCCGGCATGCTCAAAGGCACCACCACTTTCAAAAAGGAGACAAACCGGTTGGCTCCCAGGCTCTGGGCGGCCTCCAGCGTCTCATCGCTGATATTCTCCATCACCCCCACCAAGCTGGTGAGCATGATGGGCAGGAACAGATAGACCGAACCCACTACAATAGCCCCTTCGGTGTAGAGGAGTTTGAGCGGCTCTTCCACCAGGCCCAACTTCATCAGCAGGTTGTTGAGGATTCCCTCCCGGCCCAGAATGGCGATCCAGGCAAAGGCGCGGACCACCGTGTTAGTCAGAAGGGGGAAGGTGGCCAGGGCGATCATAATCCCCTTGCGGGAGGATTTCATCCGGGAGATGTAAAAAGCCACCGGAAGGGCCAGCACCACACAGATCAGCGAGGTGACCAGCGCCACCCGGATGGTCCGCAGGAAGATTTTTTGATAAAAACTGTCCCCCAAAAAGTCGGTATATCCTTTTAGGGTAAGCCCGCCATCCCCAAAGAAGGTGGGAACCACGATCCGAAGGATGGGCAGCACCAAAAACAGCAGGATCAGCAAGAGCCCTGGTAGGAGCAGGAGCCAATGGCTTTTCTTTTTCAAAAGAGGCACCTCCATAATGTTGTTATAGAATTTGGGACACCAACTTGTCCAGCTGCTGGAACTGTTCCTCTGAAACGGAGATCTTCCCCCGCTCAATGGCGATCAGCCCCTCCTCCTTCAACCGGCTGATATACCGGTACAGGGTGCGCAGGTTGATGCCCAGTTCCTCCGCCATGGTTTTGCGCTCCACCGGGAGGATGGCGGGAAGGCGACGGCCGGTGCAGTACTGGTGGATGTAAATGAGCAAGTTTTCCATCCCGCTATTCAATAGGCTGCGGTCGTTGCGGCGGTAGTTGTTCTGCACAAGGCCCGCCAAGTATTCCAAGGTGATCAAGGCGATGGCGTTGTCCCCATAAATCCAGCGGGAAAACTCCTGGGCGGAGAATTCCAGCAGCACGCATTCGGTTGCCGCTGTGACGGTAGCGTCGTAGACCGGCGCCTGGCGGAGCATCTCATACAGCCCGAACAGCTGCACCGGGTACATGGTGTCAGCGATGATCCGCTTGCCGTCGATGGAATACTTTACAATGTAGCATTTGCCCGCTGCCAGCAGGTAGATTTTATCCACTGGCAGGCCGCCGCCTATGCACTGCATCCCCTGTTTCAGGTGGACAAGCCGCACCCCGGGCGGGAGGAGCGGCGCAAAGACCTCTGCCGCCTCCCCACAGGAGTATGGGCGGGCAAAGGCGGTTTGCAGCAGTTGAAAGATGGATTGGTGGGACGATGTCGGCAAAATAGTTCCCCCCTCCCAGCAAAAAAGCAGGCAAATCCCCAGGGATATCCCTTGTGTACACAGAATGTTGATTCTAATTTTACTGAAAATTCTTATCTTTGCAAGCAACTTTACAAATAAAACGCCAATTCTCCCGCAAAATTGGGGATTTTGTAAAATTAACTGACATCTGTCATTTAAAAGTGGGCATTTTTTATGATACAATCATCGCAAAGGCGATGATTGTGGAAGAAATCTCTGTTAGGGCGAAGCCCTTCCTGCCGCAAAGCGGCATCGAGATTTTTTCCAGTCCGCGAGGACCCGGAAATTACCCGCCGCAAAGGCGATAATTGGGGAGGGAACCCTTTTGGGACGGTGCGCCCTCCCCCTTTCTCCAGTTGTCCCCGGCCAGCAGCCCCACATATAGGGCGCCGCCAGCCCTTTTCACCAATGCGGATACACCCGGCTATAATCAGGAGGTTACAGTATGGATCAGTTGCAGCAAAAACAAGAGGAAATCCTGGGGATTCTCCGGGACCCCACCCTAACCCACGAACAGACGGTGATGACCTTGGCCAAGGCGGCGGAAAACCTGCTTGCCACCCCCGGCGCGCCAGAGGAATATTACAAACTAAAGGAAGCCGGCATCATCTGCGACCTGTTTGAGGGCAACGCCCCTTACAGCCCCCGCTATATCCTGCCGGATTATGAAAAATTCTTCCGGGAGGGCAGCCAGTTCCTGCGCCTCGCCCCTCCCACTACCCTGCTGGAGGCTATCACAAACCTGCTCATCCTCTACCACCATGTGCCGTCGGTGACCCATTTCCCAGTGTACATCGGCCGCATCGACCGGCTTTT
The DNA here is from genome assembly GCF_902471145.1 of uncultured Merdimmobilis sp. Classification (NCBI taxonomy): domain Bacteria; kingdom Bacillati; phylum Bacillota; class Clostridia; order Eubacteriales; family Oscillospiraceae; genus Merdimmobilis; species uncultured Merdimmobilis sp. The sequence goes on along the minus strand of NZ_CABRJC010000002.1, from coordinate 33,698 downwards.
GGAACCGTTTATTGAGGATGAAGCCAGCGCCAAGCCGCTGATCAAGCACTTTTTGATGCAGATTGACCGGACGGTCACCGACTCCTTCTGCCATGGTGACATCGGGCCGGAGGCCACCCGGGCCGGGCGGATCATCCTGGAATGCGAACGGGAACTACAGGATTCCACCCCCAACATCACCCTGCTGTACGACCCAAAGATCACCCCCGACGACTTTGCCCTCCAGTGTGTGGAGGCCGCTTTGGACTGCGCCAAGCCCAGCTTTGCCAACCACCGGATGTTCCTCTCGGAATTTGGGGAGGACTACGGCATCGCCAGCTGCTACAACGGGCTGCCAGTGGGAGGCGGAGCCTATACCCTCACCCGGCTGGTTCTGGGCAAATTGGCAGAGACCGCCGCTTCCCGGGAGGATTTCTTCCAGCGGGCCCTTCCCCACGCGGTGGATGTGATGTGCCGCTTTATGGACGCCAAAATCAAATTCCTGGTGGAGGAGACCCCCTTCTTTTCCGCCAATTTCCTGGTCAAAGAGGGGCTGATCCGCCGGGAGCGGTTCAACGGCCTCTTCGGCATGGTGGGGATGAACGAATGCGTCAACACCCTCATGGCCCTGGAGGGGAAACCCGACCGGTTTGGCCACAGCGAAGCCGCTGACGCCTTAGGGGTGGAAATTATGGAGGCCATCGACGCCCTGGTGAAGGCCCACAAAAACCCCTACTGTGAATTCTGGAATGGCAGCTTTATCCTCCACGCCCAGGTGGGCATTGCCCAGGATCAAGGGATCAGCCCCGGCACCCGCATCGCCATCGGGGAGGAGATCCCCCTCTACGACCACCTGCGCCAGGCGGGCCTCTTCCACAAATACTTCCCCTCCGGCACCGGGGACATCTTCCCCTTTGACGCTACCTCCGCCCGCAATCCCGCAGCGGTCCTGGATGTCATCAAAGGCGCCTTCCAGGTGGGCATCCGGTATTTTTCCACCTATTCCTCCGATAGCGATGTCATCCGCATCACCGGATACCTGGTGAAAAAGTCGGATATCGAAAAGCTGGAACAGAACCAGCAGGTGGTCAACGACACCGTCTTCTTGGGCATGGGGGCCAAACACAACGGCCATATCCTAGACCGGAAGGTGCGCAGCCTATGATCGCCCCGGTAAACAAAATCATCGACCACAGCGTAGTGGACGGGCCAGGCAACCGGACTGCCGTCTTCTTCCAAGGGTGCCCCTTCCGCTGCCAATACTGCCACAACCCGGAGACCATGGCCCTGTGCACCCACTGCGGGGCCTGCGTCTCCGCCTGCCCGGCGGGGGCGCTCTCCCTGCGGGAGGGAAAAGTCCATTGGGAGGAAGCCCTCTGTGTGGGGTGTGACAGCTGCCTGCGGGCCTGCCCCCACCTCAGTTCCCCCAAGGTGAAGGAGATGACGGTGGAGGAGATCCTCTTGCGCATCCAGCAAAACCGCCCCTTTATCCGGGGGATCACCTGCTCTGGCGGGGAGTGCACCCTCTATGCTGGTTTTATGGCGGAGCTGTTCGCCAAAACCAAGGCCATGGGCCTTACCAATCTGATCGACAGCAACGGCATCCTGGATTTTTCCCAGGCAGACGCCCTTCTGGAACACGCAGACGGGGTCATGTTGGACATTAAGTGTTTTGACCGGGCTGGCCACATCCGCCTCACCGGCAAAGACAATGACCTGGTGCTGCAAAACGCCGCCTACCTGGCCCAGCGGGGCCTGCTGCCGGAGGTGCGCACCGTGATTATCCCCGGGGTGCTGCCCAACGAGGAGACCGTCGCCCTGGTGAGCCGACTTCTTGCCCCTTACCAAGCAAACGGGCCCATCCGCTACAAGCTGATCGCCTTCCGGCCCATGGGGGTGCGGGAGGAATTCCGCTCCTTCCCGGTGCCCAGCCGGGCGGAGATGGAATCCCTGGCTGCCCTCGCCAGGGAACAGGGCATGGCGGACGTGGCAATCGTATAAAAAGGGGATTCCCTGTTTTTTTACAAAATATGCCGCCGGGGACAGGCCCCGGCGGTTTTTCTGTTATACTGAAAGAAAAGGGGTTGGTTCCCCAACATGGAGAAAGCGGGTGACAGCACGGGGAAAATCTCTTTTGCCGCCAGCGGCCAGACGGGCCTTACCAGGGCGCGGTAATCTCCATCCCAGAGAGCGTCTACTTTCTGGGCCTTTCCCCCGCCCAGCAAAATCCTTTCCCCAAAGCCTTTGCCCTTCGGCATTTTTCTGTTATACTGTCAAGGCGGCCCGCCTGCGGGCCAAAGGAATACCCAACCGTACAGCTTTGCTATAATTAGGAGCGATCTATTTGAAATTAGGCAACATTATTTTACCCCAAACCGCCTGCCTGGCCCCTATGGCCGGCGTGGCCGACCGGGCCTTCCGGCAGATCTGCCGGGAACACGGGGCTTGCTATGTCGTCGGCGAAATGGCCAGCGCCAAGGGCTTGACCTATGGCGACAAAAAAACGCCCGAACTGTTGGAAGTCTCCCCCGAGGAACGGCCTATGGCGGTACAGCTCTTCGGGGATGAGCCGGACACCATGGCAAAAGCCGCCCAGATGGCCCTAGCCTACCAGCCGGACGCCATCGACATCAACATGGGCTGCCCCGCCCCCAAAATAACCGGCGGCGGCAGTGGCAGCGCCCTGATGAAAACCCCAGAACTGGCCGCCCAGATCATTCGGGCGGTGCGGGTAGCGGTGGACCTCCCCTTGACGGTGAAGTTCCGCAAGGGCTGGGATTCCAATTCGGTCAACGCAGTGGAGTTTGCCAAGATGGCCGAAGCCTGCGGGGCGGATGCCATAGCCATCCACGGCCGCACCCGGGCCCAGATGTACGCCCCCACCGCCGATTGGGCTATCATCCGCCAGGTGAAGGAGGCCGTCTCCATCCCGGTGATCGGCAACGGGGATGTGGATTCGGTGGACAGCGCCATCCGCATGTACGAGGAGACCGGCTGCGACCTGGTCATGATCGGCCGGGGGGCATTGGGTTCCCCCTGGGTGTTTGGCCAGATCCGGGATTACTTCTTCACAGGCGAACGCACTCCCGACCCCTGTTTGGAGGAGCGGATGGCCGTCATGCTGCGCCACCTGACCCTCATGTGTCAATACAAAGGGGAATCCCACGCCATGCGGGAGGCCCGGAAACATGTGGCCTGCTACATGAAAGGGCTGCGGGGCGCCCCCAAATTCCGCAAAGCGGCAGGGGAGCTGTGCACATTGGACGACGTCCGCCGCCTCATCCAAGAGGTGAAGGATCAAAACCCCGAGCTGTAACCGCCCAAGAAGGAGGGGAATTCCATGGCAAAAACCGTTCTCATCACCGGCGGAAGCCGGGGCATTGGCCAGGCTTGTGCCATCGCCTTTGCCAGGCAGGGCTATCAGGTGGCCATCAACTACATCCATTCCAAAGAGAAGGCGGAGGCGCTGGCTCAAGAGCTGTCCGCCCAAGGGCATCCAGCCCTGGCTGTGGGGGCTGATGTCTCCCGGAAGGACCAGGTGGAAGCCATGTTCCAGCAGGTGGAAGCGGCGTTCGGCCCGGTGGACATCCTGGTCAACAACGCGGGCATCGCCCAGCAGAAGCTGTTTACCGACCTGACCGAAGAGGATTGGGATCGGATGTTCCAGGTGGACGTCAAGGGCATGTTCCTCTGCTGCCAGCGTGCCCTTCGCACCATGCTCCACAGCCACAGCGGCTCAATCGTCAACCTATCCTCCATCTGGGGGATCAGCGGCGCCTCCTGCGAGGTCCACTACTCGGCGGCCAAAGCGGCGGTCATCGGCCTGACCAAGGCCTTGGCCCAGGAGCTTGGCCCCTCCCACATCCGGGTCAACTGTGTGGCCCCCGGGGTGATCAACACCGAGATGAACGGCCTTTTGGGGGAGGAGACCTTGGCAGCCCTGGCGGAAGAAACCCCTTTGGGCATTCTGGGGGAGCCGGAGGATGTGGCCAAAGCGGTCCTCTTCCTCGCCGGGGAAGAAGCCCGATTCATCACCGGCCAGGTTTTAAGCCCCAATGGCGGGTTTGTCATATAACAGCGCGCGGCAAAAGGAAACATTCCTTTTGCCGCGCTTTTTTCTTTTTAAAAACATCCCTCAAAACAGCCTTTTTCCATTTCTTTTTGGGGATTTTTCAAAAGGAAGTTCTTCAAAATGCGTCCCCCTATATCTTTTTATTCTCTTTTGATGTATAATATACATTCAGTTTGTTCCTGGGGCCTGTCCCCAAAATATGTGTTTGATGAGAGGAGTTCTATCGTGCTGGAAAAACTGTTTCATCTCAAAGAGAACCACACCAATGTTAAAACAGAGGTGATGGCCGGCCTGACTTCATTTTTCACTATGGCCTACATCATCTTTGTAAACCCCCAAATTCTCTCCGCCTCGGGCATGGATGCCGGCGCTGTCATGCTGGCCACCTGCGTATCCGCCGCCATTGGCACCTTCCTTATGGCATTCCTTGCCAACTACCCCTTTGCCCTTGCCCCCGGCATGGGCCTCAACGCCTTTTTTGCCTATACAATCTGCGGCTCTATGGGTTATTCCTGGCAGGCCGCACTGGCTGCGGTATTTACCTCCGGCTGTATTTTTGTGCTGATCACCGTCACCGGTGTCCGGGAAGCCATTGTCCGCGCCATCCCCAAATCGCTGAAAAATGCTATTTCGGTGGGAATCGGCTTCTTCATCGCCTTTATCGGCCTGAAAAATGCCGGCCTTTTGAAGTTTACCATTGACCCCGGCAACTACACCCTGCTGGATTCCGGCACTGTTCTTGCCAACGCCACCCCCATCCCCGCTTTCAACTTTACCGGGGCCTCTACCCAGCTGGCCATCTTCGGCCTCGTTGTGCTGGCAATCCTCTATGTCCGTCAAGTCAAAGGCTCCCTTTTTGTGGGTATCTTGGCCACCTCTGCAGTTGGCTGTCTGCTCCAGTTCGGTTTGGGGATTGATGTAGGGGTCTCTGCCCCAACCGGCCTCTCCTCCATCCCCTCTTTGGCCCCCACCTTCGGCCAGTTTGTCAAAGGCTTCGGTGAGCTTTTCAACTTCCAGGAAGGATTCGCCGTGGGTCTCACCTCGGTAATCTCAGTTCTCATCGCTCTGGTGCTGGTGGATATGTTCGACACCATCGGCACATTGATTGGCACCGCCGCCCGCGCCGGCATGCTGGATGAGGAGGGTAACCTGCCCCGTGCCAACGGCGCTTTGATGGCTGACGCCATCGCCACTGTCTGCGGCGCTGTCATGGGCACCTCTACCGTCACCACCTTTGTAGAATCCGCTTCTGGTGTTTCTGAAGGCGGGCGCACCGGCCTCACCGCACTGACCACCGGTGTCCTGTTCCTGGCCGCAGTGGTAGCCGCACCCTTCCTGGGGCTGATCCCCACTGCCGCCACCGCCCCGGTGCTGATCGTAGTCGGCGTGCTGATGATGGCCAATGTCCGGGAAATTGACTGGCTGGATTTTGAAACTGCCATGCCCGCTTTTCTGACCATCGCCTGTATGCCTTTTGCCTACAGTATCGCCGATGGCATCGCCGCAGGCTTCCTGTTCTACACCTTGATCAAACTGTTCCGGGGTAAAGCCAAGGAAGTTCACCCCATTTTGTATGTTTTGTGCGTCTTGTTTGTCCTGCGGTTCATCATTGTCATGTAAATAAAAAAGCGCCCTTCCCGATCAGGAAGGGCGCTTTTTATTTAGGCAGGGTCAAAAGAAGGTTGGCAAGCTCATTCCCTGCCGTTCTTTGACCCACTAAAATAATTTTTGATCCAGGCCGGTTTTTTGCATCCAATACACCAGCACAAGGCCCAGCACATAGCAGGGCACCAGCTGGCCCGCCGCCACCGACAGGGCGTTGGTGAGAAAGATGGGAAAGTTCCAGCCTCCGGCCATAGCGGTCATCAGCTCCCACCCGATGACCACCCCATTGACCAGGATAGGGGGCAAGGGGGAGAGGATGGGCAGGCCCTTCCAGGTAATCTTCCGCAGCTTCCAGGTCATCCAGGCGGCGACCAGGGTGGCCAGGCTGCCGAAAAAAATGTCCAGCAACCCCAGGATGCTGGTTCCGGTGACCATGCCGTAGAAATTTGTCAGGGCACAGCCTAGGGTCAGCCCTCCAATGGCCATGGGGGAGAACACCGGCAGCAGGGTCAGGGCCTCCGCCACCCGCATCTGCACCGCCCGGAAGCTGATGGGCGCAAAAACTACACCCAGCGCCACATACAGGGCGGCGATCATCGCGCCCTTCACCATACGGTTCACGCTCGTTTGTTTCATGGGTATTCACTTTTCCTTTCGTAGTGTGGTTTAAAGTCAGGAACTTGCGACTGACTGCCCACAGGGCCTATCTATTATAAAGCCTGTCCCTCCTATTTGCAACAAAAATTTTCTTTTGCAGCCTTCTTATTTATTCCGTAAAAACATAACATCTTGTAAAAATCCCCGGTATCATATAAACTGGTAACTGTGTAATACAATTCTTGGTTTGCCCGCTTTTTGCGGGCAGGACGGAGGTTCATGATGAGTTACCTACAAAGCAGCTACCCCCTCATCGCCAAGCGGGCGATCGCCAAACAGACCTACGATTTCACCATCCATTGCCCGGAGATTGCCATCCAATCCCGGGCGGGGCAGTTTGTCCACATCCGGGTGCCCGGCCATACCCTGCGCCGGCCCATCTCCATCTGCGGTATCGACGCCGCCAAAGGGAACATCCGCATCGTATTTGAGGTGCGGGGCTCCGGCACCGACGAGATGGCCAAATTTAACGTAGGGGATCAGGTGGATATCCTGGGCCCCTTGGGCAACGGGTTCACCCTGCTGGGCTCAGATAAAAAGGCCCTTGTGGTGGGCGGCGGCATCGGCGTGCCCCCCATGGTGGAGGTAGCCAAGCACTATGGGGAGAACGCCACCGCAGTCATCGGCTTCCGCAGCGCTTCGGCGGTGATTTTGGAGGAGGATTTCGCCGCCATGGGCTGCGATGTGCGCCTCTGCACCGACGACGGCACCCGGGGGCACAAGGGCTTTGTCACCGACATGGTGCGGCAGCGCCTCTCTGAGGGCGCAGCGGACATTATCTACGCCTGCGGCCCCACCCCCATGCTCAAGTCGGTGGCTGAGGTGGCCAAGGAATACGGCGTCCGCTGCCAGGTATCTTTGGAGGAGCGGATGGGCTGCGGCATCGGCGCCTGCCTGGTCTGCGCCTGTAAGATCGCCGCGGAAAAAGGCGAAGCCATGAAGCACGTCTGCAAGGACGGCCCGGTCTTTGAGGCCGAGACGGTCATCTTCGACAAATAATCTCTTCCGGCTAAGCCGGTTTTGGAATACAGGCCGCCTTTTCGAGCGGCGGAAGGAGCATTGCTATGGCAAATTTATCGGTCAACATCGCCGGGGTAGAATTTAAAAACCCGGTGATCACCGCGTCGGGCTGTTTTGGCTTCGGCAAAGAATATGAAAAACTCTACCCCCTCTCCCGGCTGGGAGGAATTTCCCTCAAGGGGATGACCTACGCCGAGCGGGCGGGCAACCCGGTGCCCCGCATCGCCGAGACCCCGGCGGGCATGCTCAACAGCGTGGGGCTGCAAAACCCCGGCGTAGACGCCTTTCTGGCAAACGAGCTTCCCTACCTCAAAGACAAAGGCACCGTCCTCATCGCCAACGCGGCGGGCAGCAGCGTGGAGGATTACTGCGCATTGGTGGAGCGGCTCTCCGATTCGGACATCGACATGGTGGAGCTGAACATCTCCTGCCCCAACGTGAAGCAGGGGGGCGCAGCTTTCGGCGTGGCCTGTGACAGCGCCGCCCATGTGGTCAAAGAGGTGCGCAAGGTCTGCAAAAAGCCGCTGATGGTCAAGCTCTCCCCCAACGTCACCGACATCGCCTCCATCGCCCAAGCGGTGGAAGCAGAGGGCGCCGATGCCATCAGCCTCATCAACACCCTGTTCGGCATGCGGATTGACATCGAGTCCCGGCGCCCCGTTCTGGCCATGAACGCCGGCGGCCTTTCCGGCCCCTGTGTCTTCCCGGTGGCGGTGCGGATGGTCTGGCAGGTGGCAAACCGGGTCAAAATCCCGGTGGTAGGCCTGGGCGGCATCGAAAAATGGCAGGACGCCATTGAGATGATGCTGGCCGGTGCAAACGCCATCCAGGTGGGTACCGCCATGTTCTACGACCCCTACGCCCCCCTCAAGATCATCGAAGGGGTCAACCAGTGGCTGGATGACCACGGCATCAAAGACGTCAACGAAATCGTCGGGCAGGTGAAGCCATGGTAAAGGACACCGTTCTCTATATCGTCCGCCATGGGGAGAGCATGGGGAATCTGGCCCGCCGCCTCCAGGGGCAGACCGATTTCCCCCTGAGCCCTTTGGGGGAGGAACAGGCTGCCTTGGCGGCCCAGCGCCTTGCGGGGGAACCCCTTTCCGCAGTGTACGCCAGCCCTCTTAAGCGGGCACACCGGACCGCACAGATCATCGCCGCCTGCCACGGCCTGCCGGTGCGGACCGATGCCAGGCTGATGGAGATCCGACTGGGGGAGATGGAGGACAAGGAGATCGACTGGCTCCATGAAACATACCCGGAAAACATGGCGTTTTTTGAGAATGAGCCGGAGAAGTATCTCCCCCCTGCCGGTGGGGAAAGCTTTCCTGAGGTAGTGGCCCGGGTCTCCCCTGCCATCGATGAGATCGCCGCCTGCCATCCCGGCCAGGCGGTGGTCATTGTCAGCCACGGATGTGCCATCCGCAGCCTGATCCTCCACTGCAAAGGCTGGCAAATCGACCGCTTTAAGGAACTCCCCAAAGGGAAAAACACTGCCGTCACCAAGGTGCTCTACAACTCTCAGGACGGCTACCGGGTGGAATACATGTCCGATTCCTCCCATCTGGGTTAGGGGGCGGCTTATGAAGATTCTAGCCGTCGACCTGGGGGATGCCCGCACCGGCCTGGCTGTCTGCGACCCCACCGAATTCCTCGCCTCTCCCGCCGGGGTGATCCACGAGACCGACTTTGAGGTCATCCTTAAAAAGGTGGCCCAAGCCGCCAAGGAGCATCGTGCCCAGCGCATTGTGGTGGGCTACCCCAAAAACATGAACGGGACTGTGGGGGAACGGGCGGAGAAGTGCGCTCTCTTCGCCCAGCGCCTGGGGGAGCTGGCAGAAATCCCGGTGAAGCTGTGGGATGAGCGCAGTACCACCGTTTCGGCCCACAACATCCTCAACGTCACCGACACCCGGGGCAAAAAGCGGAAAAATGTGGTGGACGCGGTGGCTGCAACCATTATCTTGGAAAGCTACCTCGCCTACCGCAAAAACAACCCCGACCAAGATTGACAAAAACCGCCCGGTTTTGGGCGGTTTTCTCATCCTTCCAAAGAGGATTTATTTTTCCACAGCCATTCCCCTTTTGGTGGAAAACCCGCTACAACAGCATGGTCAGCAGCAGCATTTCCAGCAGCCGGGCATAGATGGGCTCCAGTTCCTCAATGGGCAATGGGTTTTTCCCCCGGCCAATTTCAATGGTGAAGCCGGGGCGGTGCATGGTGTGGATAAACCAATCTTTGAACCCGCCGTGGGAAGCGATCTTCTCCGGCCGGCAGACCTTGTACCCGCAGGAGGCTGCCAGCACCTCAGCCATCAAACGGGAACGGTTGGGGGTATCCGCCCCATACTCGTAGTAGATCTCCTCCCCCTGGGAGTGGAAGGCGTATACCCGCCTAAAATCGCAGGCCAGGCAGAAGCCCGCAATGGCCCGGGTCTCCGGCTCGCTGTGTGGACGTTTTCCGCCGTAGCGGGTGGGCCCAGGGCCAATATAGCCCTCCTGCTCCTCCATCTTGTGGAGGAGCTCCCATCCGGCGTCAAAGTTGTGGTTTAAATCCACCCCGTTGCCGTTGGCCTGCCAAGGGGAGCCGGGGGCGGATTTGGGCGGCGGCTGGTCTTTGCCCAGTGCAATCTGCACCCCGTCGGGGTTGAGGCAGGGCACAATCACCAGGGAATGGTTTTCCAAGGCTTTGGTGATGTCGATCTCCCCCAACACGCCCCCTTGCTCCTGGGCCAGCAGGAGGTCCTCGCAGAACCGGAAAAGCAGCAGGGTGGTCAACCATTCCGACCCATGGGTTCCCCCCACCAAGAGGGTCGCCCCCCGCAAATCCCCCAGGGCCAAGGCAAAGATCCCCCTTCCCCGGGCGCTCTCCCCAATGGGGAAGGCCCGCAGGCCGTCGAACCTTCCCTTTAAATCATACACCGCCCGGTATATGTTTTCATAAACCGGCGGCGTGGTGTAAAACCCATCAAACATATGCGGTCCCTCCAAAATGGCGTTCTACGACACTGTATGCGGCGGGACATTCCCTCTATCCCTTCTTTTTCCACAGCCGGTGAAAAATGTGGGGGGTGCGCCGCTCAAAAAAGGTGGCACCTCTTTATGGCCCGGCCTCATCCCCGTCTGGGGTTTTATGCGGAACCATGAATTTCTGACAAAAGATATGCCGGCTCAGTCCGGCGGAACGGAGGATCCCGATGAATCTGCTGGAAACCACCCTCTCTTCCCAGGTTGTTTACAAAGGGAAGATTCTAACGCTGAAAAAAGACCAAGTCCGCCTGCCCAACGGCGGCACCGGCACCCGAGAAGTGGTGGTCCACAACGGGGCGGTCTGCATTGCCCCCATCGACAAAGAGGGCAACGTCATCCTGGTGCGCCAGTACCGGTACGCCCTCTCCCAAGAGTTGTTGGAACTGCCCGCCGGGAAAATTGACCCCGGCGAGGACTTCCACGCCGCCGCTGTGCGGGAGCTGGAGGAGGAGACCGGCTGCACTGCCGGGGAGCTTCGGTACCTGGGGACATTCTTCCCCTCTGTGGGGTATTTGACCGAGGTGATCCACCTGTTTGTGGCCACCGGCCTCACCCAGAAGGAACAGCGCCTGGACCCGGACGAATTCCTAAAGGTGGTAAAACTCCCCTTGGCCCAAGCGGTGAAACAGGTGTTGGCCGGGGAGATTCCCGACGGCAAGACCCAGGCCCTCCTTCTGCGGGCAGATGCACTTTTTCAAGCAGGGGAACTCCACCTGCAATAAATTCCAGGGAATTGGACACTATAGAGATACCAAAACAATAAAGGAGACAACTATGAAACGTATTTTTTGCGCGGCCATCGCCGCACTGACCCTCTTTTCCTTTACCGCCTGCCAGAAAGAGCCGGCCCCCAAGGAGTTCACCGCCGAGGAACTGAAGCCCATCTTCCAAGAGGCCATCACCGCCGCCCGGGATGAGGAGATCAACCAGGTCCTTCCTATCCTCTCCAGCAGCGAGGATGAAGGCGGCGCTTTGATCTTCGACATGGTCGGCTTGACCGATGAAGACATCAAGGCCGCAGGCATTTCCATCTCCCCTATGAACATAAAAGCTTACGGCGTGGCCATCATCGCCCCGGCAGAGGGCAAAACCGAAGCGGTGCAGACCGGGTTGGACAACTTTGTAAAAGCCCAGCAGCAGAGCTTTGCCAACTACCTGCCTGATCAGGGGGAAATCGCCAACAGCGCTATCCTCACCACCCGGGAGGACGGGATCATCGTGCTGGTGATGTGTGAAGATGCCCAGACGGTGTACGATTCCATCACCGCCACCCTGGATGAAAAACTGAAGTAACCCTGTTAAAAAAGCCCCTGCCAAAAAGGCAGGGGCTTTTCTTGTGTTTTTTAGTCGATGACGGTGAAATCCTGTTTTGCCTCTTCCAACAGGGCGGCGGTCTTTTCCTCGCCGAATTTCTCCCGGAAACCGGCGATGGCGGTAGAGACTACCTTTTCCGCTGCCTCTTTGCCCAGGATGGACTGGTATACCCGGTCCATGGCGGAGAGCTCGCTGGCGGTGTGGTAGAGGAAATCTTTGACGGTGTGATCCTTCAAAGAACGCTTTTTGGCGTTGAAGGCGTCCAGTTCTTCCTGGTTGGCGAAGGAGACTTTTTCAAACTCAAAATCGCAGCAGGGGCCGTTCTGGGAAAGCACGCTTCGAATGTTGAGCACGTTGTCCGGGTTAAACCCCTTGACTAGATTGACGTCGATGTGGGAACAATACAGGTTGCCATACTCCAGCAGGCCATGTTTTTTCCAGCTCTCACACCAGCCGCAGTGGGTGCAGTGGGTGGTGAATGCAGGGGAGATGGCATAGACATCCTTTTTGCTCCACTTCCGGTCGTCCACCCATTCGCTGTACAGCAGGTAGTTTTTGGGGGAGAGGTCTTCCCCGTCCTTGAGTGCGCGCAGGGCCATGCGGCGTCCCCGCTCCCGGCCATATTGGATGGTGCCCTCCACATTGGCCAGCTCCCCTTTGTCCCCGTACAGCTCCCGAGCCGCTTTGACCAGCAGGGCGTAGAGCACCGCGTGCTCTTCCATGTAAAACTGTTCTGCGATTTCTTTTCGATCCATGATGGTTGCCTCCCTCGACTGAATTGTTAGTTCTAGTGTAAAACCTCAGCCGATGGATGTCAAGCAATCTGCATAGATTCATTGCCAAATCATGCAAATTTTTATGTACTGCGGAAAAATTTCCGCAGCAACCTTTGAAGTGGCAGCCCGTTTACAGCTGGGGCTTGTCCACCTCGAAAAATGCCTGGGGATATTTGCACAGGGGGCACTGGGGCGGGGCCTCCACCCCTTCCAGCACAAAGCCGCAGTTGCGGCAGATCCAGGTCTGGCTGGTGACCTTTTTAAACACCTGGTTCCCGTTGACGTCGTTCACCAGGGCCTGGTAGCGCTTTTCGTGGGCCGCTTCCACCTTGGCCACCTGTTCAAAGGAGAGGGCGATCTGAGGGAAGCCCTCCTGTTTGGCTACCTCGGCAAATTCTTTATACATCTGGCTCCACTCAAAATGCTCCCCGTCGACGCCGTTTTGCAGGTTTGGCAGGGTCGAGGGGATGGAGCCGCCATGGATGTACTTGAGCCACAATTCGGCGTGGGCCTTCTCGTTGTGGGAGGTCTCGTCGAAAATGTCGCCAATCTGCTGGTAGCCCTCCTCCCGGGCCTTTTCCCCGTAGATGCCATATTTGACCCGGGCCTGGCTTTCCCCGGCGAAGGCGGACATCAAGTTTGCATAGGTGCGCGATTCTTTCAATTCCATAGTACTTCCTCCTTTAGTGGGTTCAACCCTAGTTTGGAGCCATTTTTCCCGGGTTATGCCGCAAAAGGGGAATATTTTTGCCAAATAAAAACAGAGGACCCTATTGGGGCCCCCTGCCAGGTAAATCGCTTATTTTATGCCCTATGCCGGTCCATTTAAAGAAAGGGTGGTCTTTTTGACAAACAGCCGGTTGACGGTGGCCAATACCATGGCCCGCACCAATACCGTTTGATCGGTCTCAGCTGTGGCCACCATGGGGAGGGGGTTGCCCGTGGGGGAAAAGGTCTCCCGCAGGGCGTTTTCAAACTCGGTGCAGAAATAGTCGTAGGAGATCTCCAACGGATAGGTCTCCTTCTGCACTTGGAAGAGGGCGCAGATCTCCGGCACGGTGAAGACCTCTTTCAGCAGGCTGATCACCACTAGGCGGGCAAGGTGCTCCCGGCCGTATTTCTTACGGATAGAGGGTTCTAAGGCGCCGGTCTTGATGTAGTTGCTCACCATAGCGCCGGTGATGGCATAAGGCTGCCCATACAGCGGGTGGATCACCCCTGCAACATAAGAAAGGGTTTGATCCAGATAGAGCCCCAATTCTGGCAGCTGGCTGTACCGGGGTAGGCGGAACGCCAAAAGTTCTTCCACCTCCTGCTTCTCCATCCTTGAGTCCCCCTTTGTATTGTAGTGCCAATAGTCGCTTCTGCGGCTGTTGCCCCATAAGCCTGTACAAACCTGGAAAAATCCTGGTGCCGCTTTGCGGCGGGAGGGGCTGCGCCCCCAAAGGATTTCTTCCCCAATGGTCGCTTCTGCGACCATTGTAACATGATTGGCGAATCCCGTCAATAAAGGTCGCCTCTCACTTGACAGCATATGTGAAGTATGGTAACCTAATTTTAATTACTACTTACGAAATCGAGGTATCGCCATGGTTCAAATCATGTCCGACTCATCCGCACTCTACTCCATTGCCCAAGGAAAGGAAGTTGGCCTTGTGGTCAACCCTTTAAGCGTATCGGTCGCCGACAAAACCTATCGAGAATTTGAGGAGATTGACAGCGACACCTTTTTAAAATTGGTGATAGAAGGCAACACTCCTTCCTCTTCCCAGCCCTCTGTGGGGGAGACGCTGTCCCTCTATGAGCAGTATGGCGACGCCCCTCTTTTAAATATCACCGTGGCCGATGGCCTTTCCGGCACCTATCAGACCGCCAGTGCAGCCGCACAAAACATGCCGGAGGAGAAACGGAAGAACATCACCGTCATCAACTCAGGCACCCTTTGCGGTCCCCACCGGTATCTAGTGCAAAAGGCGTTGTCCCTGGCCAAAGAGGGCCTCTCCACCGAGGAAATCCTCAATGCCTTAGCGCCCAGCCTGGGCAATCACCGCTCCTTCCTCATCCCCAACGATTTTGATTTCCTGCGCCGGGGCGGGCGGTTGACCCCTTTGGCGGCTAAGGTCGGCGGCCTTTTGAAATTGGTACCGGTGATGACCACCACCAAGGACGGCAAACGGCTGGAGAAATTCGCCCTGTGCCGTTCCTTTGCCTCGGCTATGGAGACCATCTGCAAAAATTTCCTGGAAAATAAAGTGGGGCCGGAACATTATATCACCGTCAGCCATGCAGGGGCGCCTGCCCTGGCTCGTCAAGCCCTGGAAAAGCTGCGCGCCGTTTTCCCAGACAGTCAGATCGATGTCCTTAACCTGAGCCCGGCATTTATCACCCAAGGTGGCCCCCAGTGTGTGGCCATCCAGTATATTTTGAAATAAGACCGAAAGAGGAGGCTTGCCCTCCTCTTTTTTTGCTGGTATATTTAGACAATTGTCAAATTGATATTGACTTTCTTCTTCCAAGGGGATATTATTTAGACAGAAATCGATTTGACGATTATCGAAATGAGGTGAGACTATGGGGTTCCAGCAAACTTTCAAAGCACTCTCCGACCCCACTAGGCGGGAGATCCTGCGCCTGCTGCGGGACGGCGAGATGTCCGCCGGGGATCTCTCTTCCCATTTTTCCAGCACTGGGGCGACCATCTCCCATCATCTGTCCATCCTGCGGGACGCAGGGCTCATCCTGGACGAAAAACGGGGGAAATACATTTATTATGAACTCAACCTATCCGTCCTCGATGAAATTTTGGAATGGATTTCCAGCTTGAAAGGAGAACAAACCGATGAAACAGAATCGTAACTATCAAATCCTGGCTTGGATCTTGGCCTTTCTCCCCGCAGTGGCAGTGGCCGCCCTGTATTCCCGCCTCCCGGATCAACTGCCCATGCAGTGGGATTTTGGCGGTCAGGTAAGGTATGAACCCAAATGGCATATCTGGATCATCGCCGGAATGGCCCCCCTCTTCTGCGCCATGTTCTCGGTGCTCCCCAAAATTGACCCCCGCCGCCGCAACTACGCCAAATTCGGCGAAGCTTACCAGGGATTCCAGTGCATGATGATGGTTTTTCTGACGGTAATGGTTGGCATTGTCCTCACCGAAGGGCTGCGGCCCGGCACGGTGGAGGTGCGCCGGGTAGTCATCTTCCTGATGGCGGCGCTCTTCCTCTTCATCGGCAACCAGATGCCCAAGTTCCGGCAGAACTATTTCTGCGGCGTCAAAACCCCCTGGACTTTATCCAGCGAAACCGTATGGAACCGCACCCACCGGCTGGCTGGCCGGCTGATGTTCGCCGCGGGGGCAGTCAGTTTAATCGGGGCTTTCACCCCCCAGGCGGTATCCCTTTTTCTGGTGTTTGGCTCACTGATTGCCGCTACCCTCATCCCCGCCGTTATGAGCTACCGCTGGTACCAGCAGGAGACCGGGGGGCAATAACCCCCTATTTTTCGTAAAAAACCGCCCGCGCCAAAGTAAGGCGCGGGCGGTTTGCTTTTTTCGAAGTATTGTTTATTCTTCCTCGGTGGCGGTGACGGCGATGGACAGCTCCCGCAGGTTTTTCTCCTCTACAGCAGAGGGGCACATGGTCATCAACTCGCTGGAATTCTGCACTTTGGGGAAGGCGATGACGTCTTTGATAGAGTCCTTGCCCAGCATCAACATCACCAGGCGATCCAGACCGTAGGCCATACCGCCGTGGGGGGGCACACCGTATTGGAAGGCATTGAGCAGGAAGCCGAACCGCTCCTGCGCCTCCTCCTCGGTGAAGCCCAAGGCGGAGAACACCTTGCTCTGAATGTCCGGGTCGTTGATCCGGATGGAACCACCGCCCAGCTCGGTGCCGTTGAGCACCATGTCGTAGGCCCGGGCATAGACATGGCCCAGGTCGCCGCTGGCCATTTTGTCCAGGTCCTCCAGCTTGGGGGAGGTGAAGGGATGGTGCATCGCCATAAACCGGTTCTCTTCTTCGCTCCACTCGTACATGGGGAAGTCGGTGACCCACAAGAAGTCAAAGGTGCCGGGCTGGATGAGGTCCAACTTGCGGGCCAAATGGCTGCGCAGGGCGCCCAGGCTGTCGAAAACCACCTTGTTTTTGCTGTCGGCCACCAAGAGGAGGACATCGCCGGTCTCTGCGCCCAAGGCGGTGCGGATGGCGGTTTTCTCCTCCTCGGTGAGGAATTTCTCATAGGAGGAGGACTCGGCCTCAGCGGTCAGGCGGGTAAAGGCCAAGCCCTTAGCCCGGTAGGTTTTGACAAAGTCGGTCAGCTTGTCGATCTCTTTGCGGGTGAGGGTAGCCGCCGCACCTTTCACATTGATGCCCCGGACGCTTCCGCCCTCCGCCAGAGCACCGGCGAACACCTTGAACTCGCAGTTTTTCAGCAGATCGGAGAGGTCCACCAGCTCCAGGCCAAAGCGGGTATCCGGCTTATCGCTGCCATAGCGGCTCATGGCCTCGTCGTAGCACAGGCGCTTAAAGGGGGTCTTCACCTCCACGCTCAAAACCTTGTGGAACACCTCTTTGACAAACCCTTCGTTGACGGTCATCACGTCCTCTTCGTCTACAAAGGACATCTCCAGGTCGATCTGGGTGAATTCGGGCTGGCGGTCGGCCCGCAGGTCCTCGTCCCGGAAGCAACGGGCGATCTGCATGTACCGGTCATAACCGGAAAGCATCAGGATCTGTTTGTACAGCTGGGGGGACTGGGGCAGGGCAAAGAATTTGCCGGGGTGCACCCGGGAGGGCACCAGGTAGTCCCGGGCGCCTTCGGGGGTGGATTTGATGAGGATGGGGGTCTCAATCTCCAAAAACCCGTTGTTGTCATAGTAGTCACGGGCCACCTTGACGATCTTGTGCCGCATCATGATGGCGTTTTGCATCACTGGGCGGCGCAGGTCCAGGTAGCGGTATTTTAGCCGCAGCTCCTCTTTGACGTTGGTGTCGTTGACGATCTCAAAGGGCGGCGTCTGGGATTTGGCCAGCACCCGCAGGTCGTCCACATAGACTTCCACCTCGCCAGTGGGAATCTCGGTGTTGACCGACTCCCGGCGGCGGACCAGGCCCTTGGCCATCAGCACAAACTCCGCCCGGGCAGCAGCGGCTTTCTCAAAAATCTCCCGCTGGGTGCCGTCGTTAAAAGCCAGCTGGACGATACCGGTGCGGTCCCGCAGGTCGATAAACACCAGGTTGCCCAGATCCCTTGTCTTTTGCACCCAACCGGTGACCACAACCGTCTCACCGATGAGGCTGGGGAGCACCTCCCCGCAATAATGGGTTCGTTTGAGCCCTTGCATAGTATCTGCCATAATGTATTGCACTCCTTTGCAGCTAAATCGTTACAATTCCACCGGGTTCATCTGGCCAAGCAGGCCCTCCAGAACGGGGCCCGCCTCGCCGATCTGCTCAAACAGCCGGGCATACAGGGCGTCGGTCAGCTGGCAGAGCTCCACTTCCTGCTGCTGGCCGTCGGCCATCCGTTTCAGGTTGGCTTTGCCTGCCGCCAGCTCGTTGTCCCCCAGCACCAAGGTGTACGCCGCCCCGATTTTGTCGGCGTACTTCATTTGGGCTTTCAGGCTGCGGCCCACCGTGTCGGTCTCAGCCACAAAACCCTCCTGACGGAGCTGGGTGACCAGGCGCAGCGCCTCAATGGATGCGGCCTCCCCCATGGGGGCGATGTACAGGTCGCAGGGGCGTTCCTGGGGGAATTCACAGCCCCCGGCTTCCATCACCGCCAAAAGCCGCTCCAGGCCGATGGCAAAGCCCAGCCCGCAGGTGGCGGGTCCGCCCACCTCCTCCACCAAGCCGTCATACCGGCCGCCGCCGCAGACAGTGCCTTGGGCGCCGATCTGGTTGGAGACAAACTCAAACACCGTCTTGGTGTAGTAATCCAGCCCGCGGACGATGGTGGGGTCGATGGTATAGGGGATTTCCATAGCAGCAAGCCGCTGCTTCAGCCCTTCAAAGTGGGTGCGGCAGTCGTCGCAGAGGAAGTCCAGCACCACTGGAGCCCCTTTGGCGATCTCCTTGCACTCGGGGCATTTGCAGTCCAGGATGCGCAGGGGGTTCTTGTCCAGCCGCTCCAAACAGGTGGGGCAGAGCCGGTCGGTATACTGGGAGAAATACTCCTTCAGTGCGGCGTGGTAGCTGGGCCGGCAGTTGGGGCAACCGATGGAGTTGATCTCCAAGGTCAGGTTTTCCACCTCCAGCACCGACAGGCACTCGTGGATAAGGCTGATCACCTCAGCGTCTGCGCTGGGGGATTTTGCCCCCAACACCTCCACTCCAAACTGATGGAATTGGCGGTACCGGCCCTCCTGGGTGTTCTCATACCGGAAACAGGGGGTCACATAGCTGAGTTTGAGGGGCAGGGCCTCATTAAGGAGGCCGTTTTCCACCGCTGCCCGCACTACCCCAGCGGTGCCCTCCGGCTTTAGGGTGACCGAGCGGCCCTTTTTGTCATTGAAGGTGTACATCTCCTTCTGCACCACATCGGTGGTGTCCCCCACCGACCGGGTGAACAGCTCGGTGTGTTCAAATACCGGGGTGCGGATCTCCCCAAAACCATACAGTTTGGCAGTGCCCAGAAGGGTGCTCTCCAGGTATTGCAGCTTTCCAGTGCGGTCCGGCAGGAAATCCTGGGTGCCCTTGGGTCGTTTGGTCAGCAATGCCATCTATTCTCAAATCCTTTCTGTTTTCGTTATAAATATATCCAAAACGCCGCCAGGCGGCGATGGGAACCATAGGGGGCTTGCCGCAGGGGCCGCAACGATAAAAAATCCCCGTCTCCCTGTGCCCAATGCACAGAAGGGACGAGGAAAATTCCACGCGGTGCCACCCTGCTTAGGCGGACAGCGCCGCCTCACTTTTGCCCTTTTTAACGCAAAGGGGACACGGGCAGGGCTTGCGCAACGCTCACCTTGCCAGCTCGGCGGGTGTCCTTCCCACTGCAAATTCCGCTGGCCCTCTCAGCAGCCGGGCCATTCTCTGTGGCGGTTCGCAGCGCTACTATTCCCGCGTCAGCGCCGTTTCCATCTATACAAGAAGAGAACTATCTCTTGGGGTTTACAATATTTCTCCAGTCCAGGTCACCCCGATCCAGCGCGTGGATCAACGCTTCTGCTGTGGCGATGTTGGTCGCCGCCGGGATGTTGTGGACATCACACAGCCGAAGCAGGTTTGCCTCCTCCGGGTCGGTTGACCGGGTGGAGATGGGGTCCCGCAGGAACAAGAGCAGGTCAATTTCATTGCACTGGATGCGGGCAGCAATCTGTTGGCCGCCGCCTTGGCCGCCGCTCAAAAAGCGGAACACCGGAAGGCCGGTCGCCTCGGAGACCAATTTGCCAGTGGTGCCGGTGGCGCAGATGCTGTGCCTGCTGAGAATGCCGCAGTAAGCGATACAGAACTGTACCATCAGCTCTTTTTTTGAGTCATGGGCAATCAGTGCGATGTTCATGATGGATTCCCTCCCGTTACACACAGTCTAGTATAAACGATTTCTTCCTGTTTTGAAAGCCTTTTTTCCAAAAAAGTCAACCGATCGCCAAGGGAATGTACTTTCCCTCGATCCGCCCAGCCAGATTGGCGAACACCCGATGGCAAACGGTGGAATTGGGCAGGGGCCTGCCCTTGGCGGTGATCTCCATCACCTGATTCTCCTGGGGAATGACCCCGATTAACTGCACCCCCACCCCGTCGATAACTGCATCCAGGTCAGGGAGCATCTTCATCTTTGCCAGCTGGGGCGTCACTTTGTTGATAACGAGGCGGATATCCCCCACGCCGAGGGCCTCCAGCGTATCAGCGACTTTTCGGCCGTCCCGCACACAGATGGGGTCGGGGGTGACGACCAAAAGGGCACGGTCCGCCACTGCGGCTGCGGCCTGGAAATTGCGGCCCAGCCCAGCGGGCGTGTCCACCAATAGGTAATCAAAGTGATGGGCCAAGCCCCGGGTCAGGCGGATCAAATCCCCTTGATCTGGGATAAAACAGTGGTCATATGGGGCGGGCAGCAGATACAGCCCCTGCATGTAGGGGCAGGCCGCCATGGCCTTGATGGGTTCACAGCGGCGGGTCAGCACATCCGAGAGGTCGTAGACCGTCTCATCCTGCACCCCCAGCATAATGTCCATGCCTCTCAGGCCACTGTCCATCTCCAGCAGGAGGACCCGCTTGCCCGCCTGGGCCAGGGCCGCCCCCAACAGCACCGACACGGTAGATTTTCCCACCCCGCCCTTGCCGGAGGTCACTAGAATTGTCTGCGCCAACTGCATCGTTCCTTTCTGGCCCAAGCAAACCCTTCCCTGGCTTTTGGGGAGATAACCTGGATGGCTGTACCAGTTACACATTGCTCAAATATTTGTCCCAATGGAGGTCAAAAAACACGGCGCCGCTTTGGAAAGCCCCTCAAGCCGAGCTGAATTTCCCCCATAGGGACTGCTATAGAATCATTGTAGCATGCTTTTCCCTAAAATAACAATAGTTTCGGTGATTATTTTTCCCGGTTCTACACATTTTGGCGGGATTTTTATCCAATTCGCAGGATTTCCTTCCTCTTTTAGAAGAATGGCTATCCCCCGGCAATGTCGGCGCTTGCAAACCACTGGGCCCAGTAGGTGGCGCCGCCCAGGGTGTACCTGCCAATACCAGTCCGCGTAAAATCGGGGTCGACCATGTTTTGGTAGTGGAGCGGGGAATGGATCCATCCCTCGCAGGCATCGGCATTCACCCCACCGTATCCCTTGGCCAGGTTCTCCCCCAGCTTGGTGCGGGCGATGAGGGAGTAGCCCAGCTCCTCTTTTAGGGTGCTCCAGGATAGCCCGCCGGGCCTTTGATGGCTGTATTGGCCGGTGTAAGCGATTTCCATTGCCCGCACTGTGGCAATCTGACAGAGGGCTTCGTCCAGCAAAAGAGGGCCAACCCCTTCCTCGGCCCGGCAATCGTTGACAATGCCCAGGATCTCCTCCCGGGTGGCTGCAAGTTCCGGCTGGAGCGCCCTCGCTTCCGGTTCCAGCGCGGCGGCGCCGGCAAACCCTGCGGAATTGATCTTGACAATGTCGCCGGTTTCACGGCTGAGCTCGGTTACGCTGCCATCCTGCTCCACCCGGTAGGTGACGGTGTCGCTGGTGACCGTTTTGATGCCGTATCTCTCCTCCCGGACCGCCTCCCGCTTCCCCACCCCCAGGATGACCAGCTGGGCTTGGCAAACGGCGGTGTTCCCCGCCTCATCCGACACAAGGAGGGAAAAAACATAGGTACCAGGTTCTTGAAAATCCAGGTAACCCTCCCCATACTGAACGGTGAAATCTTTGCCTTTGCGGTTGTCGGTGTAAGTGTCAATGAAATCGGCGGCGCTGTAGGGCTCGGTGCGGGCCCCATCCGTGTCCACCCCATCCTCATAATGCCGGACTGTCACTGTTTTTGTGGTGACCTGGGGCGGTTCGTTGTCCTGCGCCAACAGGAGGCAGAGGGCCAATGCCGCCGCCAGCGCAGCCGCCGCGGCGATCCCTTTGATAATCTTGACCTCTCCGGCCATGTTGTGTCCCTCCCAATCCTTTCTTGTCCGCCGGTTAGGGGAGCAGCTCCCCCTTGGGGGGAACCTGTGCCGGGGTGGCGTTCAGGGAGAAATACTCGTCAAAGATGGCCTTGGCCACCGGCGCACCGGTGTAGCCGTGCCAACCCTTTTCAATGACCACCGCCACCGCGATCTGAGGGTCGTCCGCAGGGGCATAAGCGATAAAGGTGGAGTTTGGAAACTGATGGGTTTCAGGGGTACCTGTTTTTGATGCAACGGAAATTGGATAGTTCCCAAAGGTGGCGCTGGAAGTTCCCCCTGCGCCGGAAGCTGCGATCATGCCGCGGCGCACAACGTCAAACACCTCTTGGGAGGCATCCACCTGTTGGCGGATGGAAGGGGTGTGTTCCTGGTAGGTTTCTTCCCGAGTGTAGTCCTTCACCGCCTTGATGATGCTTACCTCCATCCGCTTTCCATCATTTGCCAAAGTGGCGGTATAGTTGGCCATCTGCAAGGGGGTCAGTTTGGTGTCCTTCTGGCCGATGGCCGCCTGGATCACGTTTCCCCCAGTCCAAGTCTCCCCTACGCTTTTGCTGAATTCAGGGGAGGAGAGGCGGCCCACCCGCTCAGGCAGTTCGATGCCGGTGGGCTGGCCCATGCCAAAACTGGAGGCGTAGTAGTTGATCCGGTCGATGCCGATCCGCCGCCCCACGTCGTAGAAGAAGATGTTACAGGATTTCTGAAGGGCGGTGATCACGTTGATGTCCCGATGGAAAGAGAGACATCCGGGCTGGTAGTCGTCAAAGAAGGTGTACTTCATGCCACAGAAAACAGTGCTGCTTTCGTCAATTTCTCCGCTAGCCAGGGCGGCGGTGGCCACCGTGGGCTTGAAGATGGAGCCAGGGGTGTATTCCCCCATCAGCGCCCGGTTGAACATGGGGTTCCGCTCATCCTTGAGCAGGTCGGAAAAATCCTGGTTGTAGGTGGTCAGGTGGTAATCCGGCCAACTGAGGAGCACCAACACTTCGCCAGTTTTGACATCGATGGCCGCCACCGCGCCGGCGTCCGCCTCACGCCCCTGGCCCACCGGGGCTGTGGCGTTGAGCAGCTGGATTTCCTGGATCAAAGCGTCTTTGGCCACCTGCTGCAATTTCTGGTCCAGGGTCAGCATGATGGTATTGCCGGGCACTGGGGTCTTTCCCTCGGTGACTTCCACCACATTCCCCTGGGAATTTAAGTAAATCTGCCGGGTGCCGTTCTGACCCCGCAGCTGGTCTTCAAACTGTTTTTCAATCCCCTCTTTGCCGATGACGCCGTTCATGGCGTACCCCTTGTCCTTGAGATCCTGGTATTCCTCGGCATAGATGGGCCCAATCCGCCCGATGATGTGGGGGGCCAGGTCATCGTTGACGTATTCCCGGACGGCGCTTTCCTGAATGTCCACCCCGGGCAGTTCAAACCCCCGCTCCTTGATCTTGGTAGCGGTGGTGATGGAGATATCCTCCGCAAAGGTGTAGGGGGTGGAGATGGAAAAGCCCCGCTGCTCCATCTCATACCGCACCCCGGCGATCTTCCGGGCGTCCTCGGGGGCGTACTCCTCCAGGTGGAACCGCTCGGTGGTCAGCCAGTATAGGACGTCGTCCACCGTGGCCGACTCCCCCACCCCGGCAAACTTCTTCAACCGGGCAACTTCAGCTTCATACCCCTCTTTGAATTGGAAAGGGGCCGCCTCAGTGATGGGCAGGTTGTCGATCCAGCTCTCCCCAGTCTCCTCCAACATGTTGATCACCTTGAGGATGGTCTCATTCTCCCTGCCCTTTTCCAGGAACGCCCGGTCCAGGACGATATTCCAGCCCACCCGGTTGACGGCAAAGGGCCGGCCATACCGGTCGGTGATCTCGCCCCGGGCGGCTTCCACCACCTGGCTGCGCTCGGTCCCCCGGTTGACCATGGCGTAGTATTCCTCTCCCTGGACAATCTGGAGCTGCATCAGCCGGATGATATAAATGAACAGCACCACCCCCAGGGCCGCAGAAAGCAGCATGACCCGGGAACGCTGTGTAGATAGTTTCATGGCGGCCTCCTTTGGTTACAGTTCCAGCTTGGACTGGTAAAAATCATAGAGCTTCCGGCTGCCCCAATAAAATAGGGGAGTAAACACGGTGGTGTACACCCCCGTGGGCAGAATTTTGGTTAAGTACAGGCGGAAGACATCCTCGTATCCCCACAGGGCGTAGAGGAAGAAAAACTGGGTGATCCCCAAAAAAAGGGCCGTCCCCCCGCAGAGGATAGCGGCGGAGAGGAGGTTGTTCTTCATCAGGTAGATCACCAAAAGGCCGATGGCCACGCAGATCACCAGCAGCTGGATGGAATAAAACCCGAAGACCGAAAAGGCCCCCAGGTCCAGGAGCATCCCGCCCAGAGCCCCCAGGAGGCCGCCGACGAACTCCCCTTCCACCATGGCGATGCACACCACTGCGGGAATCACCAGGTTGGGCTTAATTCCGAACACACTCAAAAAACCCGGTGTGGTCTGTAACACATACAGGGCCAAAAGGATGAGTACATAGGAGCAGTACTTGACTGCATAGACCTTGGCTTTGTTATTGTTCAAGCCCATCCCCCCTTCGTTAAAATCCAAAAACAGCACAAAACGGGAGCGCTTATTGGCGCCCCCGTCCCCTTTGTTATTCCGCTGCGGACGCCTGCCCTTCAAAGGAGGTGATCACCAGCACATCCTTAACGGTGCGCACATCCACCGCCGGCTCGATCACCGCGTACAGGGAAATGCCGTGGCTCTCGGTCCGCACCTCCCGGATGGTGCCGATCACCAAATCCTTGGGGTAAAGGCCACCCACGTTGGAGGTGATCACAATGTCCCCCGCCGAGGCCCCGCTCTCCCGCTGGAGGAGGGTCAGCTGGCACAGGCCTTCCTCCGCCAGGTCGATGCGGCCAGTTGTGATGCCGATGTCCTTGGTGCGGGAGTCATAGGAGCTGATCTCCAACATCACATCCAGGATGGTTGCCACCTTGGCATAGGTCGGCCCCACCTCCACTACCATTCCCACCAAGCCATCCTCAGTGATCACCGGGTCGTGGAGGCTGATGCCGTCCAGGGAACCTTTGTCGATGGTGAAGGCATAGAACCGGTCGTTGGGGTCCCGCCCGATGACAAAGGCGGTTTCAAAGTCAAAATCGGGGTTTTTCTCCTTGATATCCAGGTATTCCTTTAGCTGTTCGTTCTCCAGCTTGTATTTGTCAAATTCCAGCTGGCGCTGGGTCAGCCGCCGGTTCTCCTCCTTGAGGCGCTCGTTCTCCTCTAAGATCTCCCCAGAGCGGAACATCCGGTCAAACAGGCCGGAGAAACTGGCGCTCACCGACGCGCTGGCCTTTTGCAGCGGGTTGGTGAGAATCCCCAGGATCTGGGAAGTCATCGGTGCAAGGCCGCCGGTGTAGGCGGCGCGGAGCATAAACGCAAGCAGGAACGCCAGCACGGCAACCAATATTTTAAAGCGGATGCTTTTGAAGAAATCGCCCATGCTGTCATCCCCTTTTGGCGGCGTTTTCGAAAAAGGGGCCGCCTGTCCCGGGGTTTCTCCGGAGGAGCGGGCGGCCGAACAATAGAATTTTGCCTTTCGTTAATAGTTCTTGTCATCCTCGTCGGTGAGGACTTCCCGCAGCTTATCAATATCGTCCAGCACCTTGCCAGTGCCGTCAGCCACGCAGTCCAGGGGGCTTTCGGCGATGTACACCGACATGCCGGTCTCCTGGGCGATCAAGCGGTCCAGGCCCTTGAGGAGGGCGCCGCCGCCGGTCAGCACAATGCCGTGGTCGATGATGTCGGCCGAAAGCTCGGGCGGGGTGCGCTCCAAGGTGGTGCGGATGGCGTCCAGCACATTGGAAAGAGGCTCCACCAGGGCTTCCCGGACCTCGTCGGGGTGGATTTGGATATTCTTGGGAAGGCCGTCCACCAGGTTGCGGCCCTTGATTTCCATGGGCTGCTCATCCTCATAGGGATAGGCGGAGCCAATGGTGATCTTGATATCCTCTGCGGTGCGCTCACCGATGAGGAGGTTGTATTTCTTTTTCACATACTGGATGATGGAGGAATCGAACTCGTCTCCCCCCACCCGGACCGATTTGGCCGCCACAATGCCGCCCAGGGAGATGACCGCCACCTCGCTGGTCCCGCCGCCGATGTCCACCACCATGCTGCCGGTGGCCTCTGCCACGGGCAGGCCGGCGCCGATGGCCGCGGCCATGGGCTCCTCAATGATGGAGACCTGCCGGGCGCCCGCCTTGAAGGCGGCCTCCTTGACGGCCCGGCGCTCCACGGCGGTGACCCCAGAGGGGATGCAGATGATCACCCGGGGCCGGGCGAATTTGGAGCCGCCGCAAGCCTTGCGGATAAAACTTTGCAGCATGCTTGCCGTGATGTCAAAATCTGCGATAACGCCATCCTTCAAGGGGCGCACCGCCACGATGGAGCCGGGGGTACGGCCGATGACGTCCTTGGCCTCCTGGCCCACATACCGAACAGTGTCGGTGCGGGTGTCCACCGCCACAACCGAGGGCTCCCGCATAATGATGCCTTTTCCCTTCATAAAAATCAAGGTATTGGCTGTGCCTAGGTCGACACCGATATCTTTGGAAAACCCTAAATTCAAATTCATACGGTCTAGAAACGACATGTGGCGCGAATCCCCTTTCCACTTCTACTCTCTAACTCTATTCGAAAGCCATATGGCAAATAGTCCTTTAACTCATTCATTATAACCGCAAAGCCCCGATAACTCAACGTTTTTTTTCGGATTTCAGGCTTTGTTCATCTATTTTTCAATTTTTGGTAAATCGCCTGGACCGGAAGGCCCATCACATTGTAATAGTCTCCCTCAATCCCTTCAATATACGCGCTTCCAAAGCCCTGGATGCCATAGGCGCCCGCTTTGTCAAAGGGTTCGCCGGTGGCGATGTACGCCTCCATCTCCCCCTCGTCCATGGGGGCGAAGCGGACTTTGGTGCCCATGGCGAAGGTCTCCTCACCCAACGGCCCCACCAAGGCCACGCCGGTGTAAACCATATGGTCCCGCCCCTGCAATTTTTGCAGCATGGCCCGGCTTCTCTGTGGGGTTTTCGGCTTGCCCAAAATTTCATCCCCCACAACCACAATGGTATCCGCCCCGATGACCAGGGCGGCGGGATGGGCGGCGGCCACCTCTTTGGCCTTGTGGAGGGCCAGTTGCTGGACGGTCTCTTGGGGGGAGAGCCCCTCCTTAACGACTTCCTCTCCCAGGGCGGGGATCACCTCATACTCCGGCACAATCAGCCGCAGCAGCTCCTGCCGCCTGGGGGAACCGGATGCCAAAATCACTTGTTTTTCCATCTCTTTCCCCTTTTCTACAGCCGTTTGATAGCGCCTTTGTAGGCGAACAGCGCTGCGGTGATGGTGAATATTTGGGCTACATTGATGCCCATTTCCAGCCCAAAGGCCACCCGGACCACCGAGAGATCCAGCACCATGGGGGAGGCGGCGGAGATGCCCACCGTCTTCCCATAGGCCAGCCAGGAGAGGAAGGGGACCCCTTCCGATAAGCTGGCGATCAGCGAGCCGATGATAATGCCCGCGATGATAAAAAATAAAAACACCAGGTTCTTTTTCAGTTTCATTGTGTCCATACCATCCAAGTTATTGTTGTTTCACGCCGGTGGAGCCAAAGCCCCCCGACCCCCGACCGGTGCCGGAGAGCTGTTCGGCCTCCCGAAGTTCCGGGGTCAGAACCGGCAGCAGAACCAACTGGGCGATGCGGTCCCCGTTTTCCACCACAAAGGGCTCCTCCCCGTGGTTGATAAGGCCCACCTGTACCTCGCCCCGGTAATCCCAGTCGATAACCCCCACCCCGTTGGCAGGGACCACTCCTTTTTTTACCCCCAGGCCGCTGCGGCCAAAGACAAAGCCCGCCACCCCAGAAGGCAGCTCCAGGGCGATGCCGGTGGGCACCCGGCCGATCTTCCCCGGCCCGATGGTCATGGGCTCGGGGAGGCAGGCGCACAGGTCGTAGCCGGCGCTCCCTTCGGTGGCCCGGCTGGGCAGCTGGGCCCCGGGGGACAGCTTTTTCACAAGCAGTTCCATCAAAAACCCCCTTACAGCACGTTGCGGTAGTAGAGGCCCCGGGTCTTATCCCCCTCTGGCCGACCGCCAAAGGCGTATTCCCTGACGATCCTCTCGCAGGTTTTGCCGTCCTCGCAGGTGAAGTAGAGGGTCAGGAAGGAAAAGCCCTCCAATTCCTCTTTCCGGTCGGCCAGGTAGACCGGCACCGAATTGAACAGCTCGCTGATGCCGCTGCCGCAGTCCACCATAAACTCCACCCCTTTGCGGTCGGTGAGGGTGTTCCATTTCCGGCCGCAGGCCTTGCAGCCCATGGCGGCTTTGATGGGGCAGTTGCGCAGGGCCATCAACGGGAAATAGCCGTAGGCCAAGATGCCATAGGGCAGGTAGTCACCCAATTTTTTGGCCTTGAATAGATTGATTTCAAAGGAGAGTTCCGCGTCCTTGAGGCCCAGCTCCGCTGCGGCCTTCAGGGCGTGGGAATTGTTGAGGTTTAAGGAGAACCCACCGTGGATTTCCAGCCCTGCTTCCCGGGCCAGTCGGACTGCCCCCAGGTTGCCGGCCCATGCCTTGGTGATCCCCTTTTGCTTCAGTCTGCCCAGTTTTTCTTGGGTAGAATCGGCTGGGCCGAAGAGAATCCGGGGGATTTCCACCGCCATCTTCTCCGGGCAGGGGATAGCCCCTGCCTCCAGCGCGGCCAGCAGGGCGTCCACCGGCATGGCGATCTGCTCACACTGCTCCAGCATCAGGGGTGAGAGCTGGGCCGCAGTCAGCACTCTGGCCCGTAGGGCCGGGATCTTGATATTCAGCAATTTGGGGTGGTTGCGGGGCACCACATCCTGGAAGGGCACCGGATGGAGGGCGCTGCGCTTCTCGCCGATCTCCTCCAGCACCTGGCGGCGCATGGCATTGAGGGCGGACACCGGCAGGATCAGCCCCTCGCCGATGTCGGCGGTCAGCTCCCCCAGATAATAGGGGGTGCCGCCGGTTTTGGCAAGGCTCTGGGCCACCTTTTCTTGGGTGGTGGGCTTATTCTCTGCAATTTGGGGCACATCCCCCTGGGCGAAGGCGGCGTTGCCATCCTCATCCCGGGCGGCCAGGGCGGCGGGCTCCCCCGCCTCCAGCTGGAAGTCAAAGTCCACCCGCACCCGGGGAGCCTCTTTGCCGTAGAGCTTGGCAAGGTCCCCCAGCACCCCTTGGGCGGAGACCACATCCTCCTTCTGGCGGACGCCAAACATGGTTTTGTCGATTTTATCATCAAAATAGCCGGTTGTGAACCCGCTGCGGGAAAAGACCGACCGCAGGGCATCAAAGTCCACCGGGCGGCCCTCCACGGCGTTTTTCACCGCGGTGACCGCCGCAGCCACATATTCGGGGCGCTTCATCCGCCCCTCGATCTTCAGGGCATGGACCCCGCTGTCCCGCAGTTCCGCCATCCGGTCGGCCAGGGTCAGGTCTTTGAGGGAGAGGCCGTATTCCGCCCCGCCTTTGGCCTGGAAGGGCAGGCGGCAGGGCTGGGCGCACAGGCCCCGGTTTCCGCTGCGCTCCCCGATCATCGAGCTCAAGTAGCACTGGCCGGAGACGCACATGCACAGCGCCCCATGGACGAAGATCTCCGTCTCCACGTCGGTGTGCTCGTTGATGTACCGGATCTCCTCTTTGGAGAGCTCCCGGGCCAACACCACCCGCTGGCAGCCCAAAGCCTGGGCCTCCAGCACGCCGGCCAGGTTGTGGACGGCCATCTGGGTGGAGGCGTGGATGGGCAGGTCTGGGGCGCAGGCTTTCACCATTTTGGCAACGCCCAAGTCTTGGACCAACAGGGCATCCACCCCCAGGCGGGCAGCGGTTTCAATGGCCGCCACCACCTCGTCAGTCTCCTCGTCAAACATGACGGTGTTTAGAGTCTGGTAGACCTTGACCCCCCGCTCATGGCAGTAGGAAACCGCCCGGGCCAGTTCCTCGTCGTCAAAGTTGGCGGCGTTGCGCCGGGCGTTAAGGGCCTTTGAGCCCAGATACACCGCGTTTGCCCCGCAGCGAACCGCAGCTACCAGCGAATCGTAACTGCCTGCGGGGGCCAATATCTCTAATGTTCCAGTTGTGTTCATCGTTTCTTCCATTCCGCCTGTTCGGCTGTTTTTATTCGTGTTCCCCTTTTTCCAGCAGTTCCAGCTGGCGGGTCAGCCGCTCGATCTCCCGCTTGGATTCCTCCAACTCGATGCGGGCGCGGGCGGCGTCCTCCAGATAATCGGTGAGCTGGCCCCGCATGTGGTCGGCGCTGGCCTCGCTCTTTTTGTAGGCGTCCTCAAAGTTGATGGCGCAGAGCACCAGCGCATCGTTAAGGGTCAGGCCGCTGTTGTTTTCCAACAAGCTGCGCAGCTGCTCATCCAGCGACTTGGCCAGCCCCCGCACATAGCTTTCATCCTCCGGGGTGGAGATCACATACCTTGACCCATACACTTCTATGCGTACCCGGTTCATTTCAAACTCCTCCATTCCGCCGCCCATGGCGGCATTTGCTTTGTATCCATCGCAGCCTGGGGCCGCTGGTTTTCTGTCCCGTAAAGCCCTCTCCCCCAAAAGAGAGGGAAAATTCGCCGTTCTGCGACTATTATAAACTATTTTGCCCCCTGAGAAAAGGGGGCGGGGTGGCCCCAGGCCCCTTTTTCCGAAAAAAAGCCCACCAGGCCGGGGAATTTCTTGCGCGGCAGGGAAAAAACTACTATAATGAGAATAATACCTATGCAGTTACCATTCCACCCGTCGCCCTGGCGATGGAGAAATGAGGACATATATGGCAAACTCAGCTTATGACATGAGCGCCGACCGCGCTTCCCGGCTCATCCGCCGTTATTTGGAAGAGGATTTGCAGGTGGAGCCGGACCGGGCCAGCGACCAGCAGTTCTACAAAGCTACGGCCATGGCGGCGAAACAGCTTTTGGCAGAAAAATACCGCCGCTTCTCCGCCCAGGCAGGGTCCCAGGGGAAAAAGCAGGTCTCGTACCTGAGCATGGAATTCCTTCTGGGCCGCTCCTTAAAAAATTCCCTGTACAACTTGGGGGTGCTGGAACCCTTCCGCCAAGCCCTGGAGGGGATGGGCGTCAACCTGGAAAACCTCTATGAGCAGGAGCCGGACGCCGGTTTAGGCAACGGGGGGCTGGGCCGCCTGGCCGCCTGTTAC
Source organism: uncultured Merdimmobilis sp. (assembly GCF_902471145.1). Taxonomy (NCBI): domain Bacteria; kingdom Bacillati; phylum Bacillota; class Clostridia; order Eubacteriales; family Oscillospiraceae; genus Merdimmobilis; species uncultured Merdimmobilis sp. Next base: position 2,400 of record NZ_CABRJC010000002.1, on the reverse strand, counting down.
CTGGATGCCCTGGCCACCCAGGAACTGCCCGCTACCGGCTACTGCATCCTCTACGAATACGGCATCTTTCAACAGAAGATCATCGACGGCTGGCAGACCGAACAGCCCGATCTGTGGCTCCCCGGAGGCGAGGTGTGGCTCACCCCCCGCCCCGATGAGTCGGTGGCGGTGCGCTTCGGCGGCCGCATCGAAGAGTTCTGGGAGGAAGGGTACCACCACGTGATTCACAAGGACTACACCACCGTCACCGCCATCCCCTACGACATGTATGTCTCCGGCTACCACAGCGGCGGGGTCAGCCTTTTGCGGCTGTGGCAGGCCAAGCGCCCCGGGGTGGATATGGAGTCCTTTAACCGGGGGGATTACATCGGCGCCTTTGGCCAAAGCTCCCTGGGGGAGGCCATCAGCAAAATCCTCTACCCCAACGACAGCCACACCGAGGGCAAACTTCTGCGGCTGCGCCAGCAATACTTTTTGGTGGCCGCCTCGGTGCGGGACATTGTCAAGCGCCATATGGACATCTACGGCAGCCTTGAAAACTTCGCCGAGAAAAACGCCATCCACATCAACGACACCCACCCCACCCTGGCCATCCCCGAGCTGATGCGCATCCTGCTGGATGAGTGCGGCTATGGCTGGGATCAGGCGTGGGACGTGGTGAAAAACACCTTTGCCTACACCAACCACACGGTGCTGGCCGAGGCGCTGGAGCGGTGGAACAGCGACCTGTTCCAGTCCCTCCTGCCCCGCATCCACCAGATCATCTTGGAGATCAACCGCCGGCTGTGCGCCGAGCTCTACGAGCAATACCACCTGGACTCCCCCGCCGTGGCCCAGATGGCCATCTTGGGCGACCATGAGCTGCGGATGGCCAACCTCTGCGTGGCCGCCTGCCACAGCGTCAACGGGGTGTCCGGCCTCCACTCGGAGATCATCCGCCGGGATTTGTTCCGGGATTTTGCCGCCATCCAGCCGGAGAAATTCTGCAACGTCACCAACGGCATTGCCTCCCGCCGGTGGTTGGGCCAGGCCAATCCCCTCCTGACCGATTTGATCACCGACTGCATCGGCGGCGGGTTCCTAAAGGATTTTTCCCGCTTGGCGGAGTTTGGCCGGTTCCGGGACGACGCCCAGGTGCTGGAACGCCTGGCGGAAATTAAGCGGCAGAACAAGCTGCGTCTGGCCGAATACCTGAAACGAAAAACCGGGGAGGAACTGAACCCCGACTCCATCTTCGACGTGCAGGTCAAGCGCCTGCACGAATACAAGCGCCAACAGATGAACGCCCTGGAAATTCTGGCCCAATACCAGTCCCTCAAGGACGACCCAGGCCAGGACTTCACCCCCCGCACCTACCTCTTCGGGGCGAAAGCCGCGCCGGGGTATTACCTGGCCAAACAGATCATCAAGCTGTTGTGCACCCTCGCCCGGGTCATCGATTCCGACCCCCAGGTGCGGGACAAAATGCGGGTTTGTTATCTGGAGGACTACAATGTCACCCTGTCAGAAATTTTAATGCCGGCCTGTGAAATCTCCGAGCAGATCTCCCTGGCGGGCAAAGAGGCCTCCGGCACCGGAAATATGAAGCTGATGCTGGGCGGCGCCGTCACCTTGGGCACCCTGGACGGCGCCAATGTGGAGATCGCCCAGGCCGTGGGCCTGGACAACATCCTCATCTTCGGGATGACCGCCCAGGAGGTGGAGGCCCGCAAGGCCGCTGGCTATCACCCGGAGGAAATCTACCAGCAGAACCCCATTGTCCGCCGGGCTTTGGACGCCCTGCGGGATGGCATCGGCGGGGAGACTTTCCCCGACCTCTACCGCTCCCTGCGGTACGACGACCCCTACATGGTGCTGGCGGATTTCGACGCCTACCGGGCCGCCCGGAGGGAATCGGAACGGCTTTATGAGAACCGGCCCCTCTTTAACAGAATGAGCCTTGCCAACATCGCCGCATCCGGGGTGTTCTGTGCCGACCGGGCAGTGGGAGAGTACGCCGAACACATCTGGGATCTCCGCTGATTTTTCACAGCCCCATTCGCCAAAGCCTTATTATGGCCGCTGACCGCTGTTCAGCGGCCCTTTCTTTCCATCTCTCGCCAAAAAAGGAGGGCGCCTATGCCGATTCCCATTTTTGACAGCCGCGACCTTCGCTGCAAATCCCCGTTTGGCGCCGTCAAGGCCGGGGAGACGGTGTCGTTCACCCTCTTCCCTCCGCCGGGGACCTTGGGGGCGGAGCTGCTGGTATTCCCCGCCGACCAGTGGGATTCCCCCCGGCGCATCCCTTTCAGCCCGGCCCTTTCAGAGGGGCGCCCCGCCTGGCAGGGCAGTTTTGTCCCCCAGGAGCCCGCCCTCCTCTTTTACCGGTTTGAGCTCAGGGCAGTTTTGTCCCCCAGGAGC